>NZ_KB850140.1:0-91972 GCF_000369685.1 Acinetobacter sp. CIP 102136 | reverse complement strand
TTAAGCTCACGATAGATCGTACTAGGATGTCTTTTAATGAGTTCAGCAAATTTTCTGGCTGAAAAGCCTTCTTTTCTTGACTCAAGCATTAATGCAGTACGATCTTCAAAGTTAAGATGATGGTATGACAATTTTATATACTCCATAAACCCTTTAAATTAATTAGGTGGTTTATGTCGCACTTCAAGTTTTACTCTGCCTTGTTACAGAAAAGGATATCCCTATTACGGTCGTTGATAATATTAAATGGTTATATCCTGCAAATTACTCAGAAAGTAAAAATCACACTACAGATAAAATCAACTTCTATTATCAGCAATTTATAAGAAATTCTCATCTGAGTCTAATTGAACTATCAAAATATATTGATGTTCAATATTCATTAGAACCAGGAGAATCACTATTAGAAATCCGCGAGCTCATTGCTCAAAGGTACTTCGTATTTGATATCAACATTAGTTATAGAAAAATCACATGTGGCAATATAAAACTCAGTGAACAAGATTCATGGGAGGCCATCTGCAATGCTTCGAATCAATGATGTTTATGAGTTTGATGAGAAAAAGTATCGCATCCTCAAAGTATATACAGATCATATAATTTGGATAGAACTTGAAAATCAAAAAGCCTTACCTGAATTGTATACAAGATCCACACTCATCGAGGTAATTGAATCGGGCAACATAAAAATTACTACAGATCCTTTTGAAGACATGTCTTTGATGGTATTAGAAGAAAACTCTGTCTATCAAATCAAACGTGACAAGAATTTAGCTATTATAAAACCTATAATTGAACATGAAAAATTTTATGATTCAAACATACGTGCCTCTTTGATTAATGAAATTGTAAATCAAAAGATTACCACTAAACAGACTATATATCGCTTACTTCGCCAGTATTGGCAAAGAGGAATGACCCCCAATGCCTTAATCCCTCAGTATTATAATTCTGGAGGAAAAGGTGTTAAAAAGGCTGTAAATAATAAAAAATTAGGTCGCCCTCGTATTATTTCTGAAGGGACAGGTGCTCTTATTGATGAAGAAATTGAAAGACTATTTAGGAGAGTCATCAATCAGTACATGCTCAATGAAAACAAGCATAGAGGTGGTCCCACTTGTTTGAACAACTAAAAGCTTATTTATAAGTGATATTCTGCTCTAGTTAAGCTACCTTATTTTGTTGTGGTAGCTGGTCATAGTAAAACTCATCTGGAGTCATTTTGTCCAGACTCGAATGAGGTCGTTTCAAATTATAAAACTCAAAATATGCACTCAATTGCTTTTTCGCATCTGTGACACTGCTATAAGCTTTGAGATACACCTCTTCATATTTAACGCTCCGCCATAATCGTTCAACCATCACATTATCAATCCATCGACCTTTACCATCCATACTGATTTGAATGCCATTTGATTTCAATACATCAATAAATGCATCACTGGTGAACTGACTGCCTTGGTCTGTATTCAATATTTCAGGTGATCCATATTTTTCAATCGCTTCATTTAAAACCGAAATACAAAAATCCACATCCATACTAATCGATACCCTATGCGCAAGTACCTTGCGGCTATGCCAATCAATCACAGCACATAAATAAACAAAGCCTTTTGCCATAGGAATATACGTTATATCCGTAGACCACACTTGATTACTGCGCAGAATAGCCAACCCTTTGAGCAGATATGGATATTTACGGTGAGCTTGATTAGCCTGGCTTAAATTTGGTTTGCAATATAACGCCTGAATACCCATTTTCTTCATTAAAGTACGTGTATGACGTCGTCCTATATGATGCCCTTGACGATTCAACAAATCACGCATCATACGACTGCCTGCAAAAGGATATTGCATATGTAATTCATCAATACATCGCATCAGCTTCAGATCTGATGAGCTAACAGGTTTTGGGCGATAATAATAACAACCACGGGAGACTTTCAGCAGCTTAGCTTGCTTAGATACTGAAATCTGAAGTGAGTCGTCGATTAACTTTTGTGGTTGAAGCGGCCCAGTTTCTTCAACACACCTTCTAAAAAATCAATTTCTAATGCCTGCTCACCGATTTTTGCATGTAGTTTTTTTAGATCGATGGGTGGTTCTGTTGGAGCTTTTGATTGATCGAAAGCTTGCGAGGAAGCTGAAATCAGTTGATTTTTCCAGTCAATAATTTGGTTTTGATGAACATCAAATTCAGCACTCAATTCAGCAAGTGTTTTTTCTGCTTTAATCGCAGCAAGTGCTACCTTAGCTTTAAAGTCATTTGAATGATTTCTTCTTGGTCTACGTGTCATAAAATACTCCATATATTGATGTTTATAACATCATTTGGGGAGCAAAATATCACTTATAAGTGTTGTTCAAATTTCCTGATCCACCTCTCATACTCTACCCTACACATATCGTAAGTTTCTTAGTATATATCAAAGCCTATATCCAGACATTATTGAAACTGAAGTCCCATCAATCTGGCAATTAAAATACTTTTATGATCGTGAATATAGTCCTATTCTAAAAATAAAATCACGAACTAGTAAAATTGAGTATTTAAAAGACAAAAGAGTTTTATATTCAACAGTTAATACACATGTTCTCGGACCAGGATCTCGTTACCAAGTAGATGCTACGATAGCTGACATCTATCTTGTTTCTGACTCAGATAGAGGCTGCATTATTGGACGTCCAACCATTTACTTTATGATGGATGAATTTAGCCGTATGGTTACTGGCATGTACGTGGGGTTAGAGAATCCATCTTATGTTACGAGTATGCTAGTTCTTCGTATGGCGATGTCTGATAAGGTCGATTATTGTAAAAAATTTGATCACGAGATTACTTTTAAGGATTGGCCATGTATTGGATTACCTGAGGCAATCTTGGCAGATAGAGCCGAATTACTTGGACATCAAATTGAAAATCTCGAAAAGAACTTTGCCATCCGGATAGAAAACACACCTGCCTATCGTGGTGATTTAAAGTCAATTGTAGAGCGCTATTTCCGCACTATCCAGGCTGAATTTAAACCTTATGCACCTGGTGTAGTTCAAGCAATCAAAGAAAAGAAGCGTGGTGGTAAAGACTACCGACTAGATGCAACACTCACTGTTAAGGAATTTACCCAGATCATTTTAAATTCTGTTCTCATTTACAACAACACACATGAACTTTCTTCTTATGATCGCGACATTGATATGCCAACAGATTTACCCTGCATTCCTATTCATTTATGGAATTGGGGCATACAGAATCGAACAGGTAAGTTACGCTCAGCATCAGAAAAAGCGATTTATATTGCACTACTTCCCCGCACCGATGGCACCCTCTCTGAGCTAGGATTAAAGGTTTTCGGAGTCTTCTATAATTGTAAAGAACTCATTGAACGCGGCTTGCTCCACAGGAAAAGTGCTTCAAGACAAAGGCCGAAATTTAAAGTTGCTTACGATCCAGCGAACGCTGAAAAAGTTTATATATTTCATTCTGAAGACCATTCAGATTATTGGGAAGCACAACTTTCAAATCGTTCTAGAGAATTTAGAGGTTGTAGTTTTTGGGAGGTCTGGCAAGTTCAACTTGAGCAAAAAATAACACGATCTCGCTACAAAATAAATGCAAATCTTGCACGTGCTGATTTAGAACAACGCAATGAAGATATCATTGAAAAAGCAATTTCCTCAAGACCTTCTACTCAAAAAAGTAATGCTCAACGTCTTTCATCGATACGGAATAACCGTAATCAGGCAATAACTGAAGAAAGGGAGGATTTAAAGAAATCTACCCAAATCCAAAGCTCACAAAATGCGAAGGTTACAGACAATATTATTCCAATCTCAGGAATTAAAAAAGCAGAAGACGAAGAATCCACCTTACTTATTCCAACCTATTACGAATCATTATTTGATGAAGATGATAATTAAAACGAGGTAAATAAAAATGAAAGTTAATGCAGTTTATCATCCAAGTTTTGGGCAGTATCAAGGAAATCCTCTTATAGAAGCATTACCACCTGTACGTGAATTTTCAGAGGTGAAAAATGCACTAAAAAGTACAATTACCCTTAACCCATCAGAAAAACATGAATCAGGTGTAGTTAGAGGTCACCTTATTGCTCAGTTGATGAATAATTTTTTTCAACCGATTGCACGGCATATTCAACTTGAACAAAAACTCTCCATTATGCTTCGTGAAGGTTACGTGGGGCGTAATCTTGCAAATGGCTCTCTTAATTCACATCTACAGAATGGTTATGAGCGAATGATGACTGGTGATGTAAATGCCATTCGCTTTGAAGCAGCTAAGTCCACTGCACGAAGTATGTGTTTTATTGGCTGTTCAGGAAGTGGCAAAACTACTACATTAAATCGAATTCTCGCTACTTATCCTCAGGTCATTTTTCATGAAAAGTATAATTTTACCCAAATTGTTTATTTAAAAATTGATTGCCCACATGATGGCTCTTTAAAAAGTTTGTGCCTACATTTTTTCAGAGCAATCGATCAAGCACTAGGGTCTGATTATGAAAGAAAATATGCATTAAAAAGACATGGTATTGAAACATTACTCAACTTAATGCGCCAGATTGCCAATTTACATGCAATTGGATTGCTTATTATTGATGAAATTCAGCATCTAAGTGTGAACAAATCTGGAGGTGCAGATAAAATGCTGAATTTCTTTGTCACTTTGGTTAATGTGGTTGGCTTACCAGTCGTGATGGTTGGCACACCAAAAGCTCGATTTATTTTTGAAGATGATTTGAGATCTGCTAGACGAGGAGTGGGATTAGGCTCAATTCTGTGGGAACAGATTAAAAATGAAGAAAAATTTATTCACCCACAGACAAAAAAAATCATTAAATCAGAATGGGTCGGATTTACTGAAGCACTTTGGAAGTATCAATGGCTCAAAAAAGCAGATCTTATCATAAGTGAAGAAATCAGGAACTGCTGGTATGATCTCAGCCAAGGCATTCCAGATATTGTGGTTAAATTATTTGTATTAGCCCAAATGAGAGCAATTGAGTCAGGGCTGGAACGTATCACGGTCAAATTACTGAAACAGACATATGAACAAGATTTAATCCCAATTCACCCAATGATTAAAGCGCTACGCTCAGGTGATGCCGAACAAATTTCACAATTTTCAGATCTGATTATTCCCGAAGTTGATAAAAAGCTACTCCTCTTACAAGTAAAGCTAGAGCAAAAAAAAGAGTTCATGGAAGATATTGATATCTATGATGGACATCAAGAATCTATTCATTTACATCGCCTACTGATTGAGCTGGGATACGAATCAAATTTATTAGCACCTCTAGTTAAAAAAGTATTCCGAGAGAATCCTAAATTTGACATGAAATCAGTAATGCCGATTATCCTAAGCTGGCTGCATGAGCAAAATGAGGAGTTCTCTTTACCTTCTAGTGCAAATAAACCACAAGATACGCAAAAGATAAGAAAACAGAGAATTCAACCCAAATTATGGCACTCTCTTGATAATGATGATTTACGTTTTCAGTTCAGTCAGAAAGAAAATAAACAAAGCTTTTATGAACATCTAAAAAACCAGACTGATTATGTCATCAATATGGAAACTTTAATAAAAGAGGCAGGATAAATATGCTAAATTTTCCGGTTCCTTATACTAATGAGTTAATCTATAGTTCAGTTGCTAGAGCTGGAATACGATTAGCAATTAATAGCCCAAAACAACTTTTAGATGAGATTTTCCAAGATCGCGAAGTTGTAGCAACAATAGATTTGCCCGCACATTTATCAAAAATTTTAAAGCTTTTACCTGAAACACAATTTGATGCAAAAAAACTGATTTATCAGCATACTCTTTTTCCTCTTTATGCCCCATTTGTTCCAGAAGAGCGAAGACAAGAATGCATGCTATGGATGCTGAATAAATCAAATGGTTCAGTACACTTAGCCCTAGGAATTAATGCATCGTACATAGCAACTCCCACATATTTGCAATATTGCCCGGGATGTATAAATGAACAGCTTAAACAATATAAAGAATACTATTGGTCCAGACTTTGGCAAGTCCAAGGTGTTACCTGCTGTCAAAAACATGGTGAACTTATACAAACGAATATAGAGTTTAGGTCACCACACAAACATGAATTTATTGCAGCTGATGTTAAAAACTGCCCGATTGTCACTCAGTCAGCAGCCAAATTAGATGATCTGCTCATCTGTAAAAAAGTAGATGAGCTTTTACAGCTTTGTCCAAAACAGTCTGCAAGTTTTGAGCAATGGAGTCTTTTTTATAAGAAACTTGCCCATCAAAATAATTGTGTCCGAGGAAACTCTCATATTTTATATGAATCCATTTATGAAAAAATTTCGACCCGCTGGTCTAAACAGTTTTTAAAACAATATCATTTGGACAATTTCAGTTCTGAAAATAGTTGGCTACGTAGTATTTTCCGAAAACATCGTAAATGTTTTAGCTATCTTCAACATTTAATTGTAATTGAAGCTATGAATGTCGGTAGAGAGTGGTCATTTAATGAGATCTTAGTAACTGTTAATTCTTTACAACCAGTCATTAAACCACAATCTATAAAATTACAATCCTCGGATATAACAGAATCTCAAAATACAATTATATTAGAAAAACGAAAAAAATGGCTTGAGGCAATCAATCAAGACAGCATCAATGCATCAAGAAAACAAAATAGTGCTCTATATGCATGGCTCTATCGCAATGATCAAGAATGGCTACTTGAAACAAACAGTCATTATCAGCAACCTCACATACCGACAGGAAATAAAATTGATTGGGGTACACGTGATCTTGAAACCGTTAAACTATTAATCAAGATTAAACAACAACTTATAGAAAACTTGGATTTACCTAGAAAATCGAGAAACTGGTGGATCAAGCAACTTAGGAATCCAGCTACTATTGAAAAAAATTTAGATAATTTGCCATTAACTAAACAGTTTTTAGATCAATATAATGAGGACATTAGCTGCTTTCAGATTAGGCGACTAACCCGAGTATTACTGCAATCATATTCAGCAAATGAACAACTTCAACGCTGGATCATTTTACGAAAATCGGGTTTAAGTGAAGAAAGAATAACAACTGAAGCAAATAATTTTTTAACGAACGTTATTAAACTTATTCATTGGGAGAATTAATTTTGGTTATTAGAGGTTTTCCGTTAAACGCTAGAATTTCATCTATTGGGGCAATTTTTAAGAATAAACAAGGGATAGCTTGGAATATTAATCTTGGATTAGAGTATGAGGAACAAAGAGTTTTTAAACATACTCGATTCTCAAGCATGCACTTGGTCGCGCAACGGAGATGCTTAAATCCCTCAGTTGAATTGAAAGACGAAAATCATTTAACACTAAAATTTAAAATTAACGATCTCACAGAATGGCAGGTCAGCAATAATATTGCGACAAAACAATTCCAATTCACACAGAAATTAACTGACCTTGATCAAAAATTTAAAAATACAATTGTGCATTTACCACAATTAGAACTGGCTAGAGCATTATTTTTTCATAATGCTTATTTTGCGAGAAATGCACTTTCACAGAACTTTTTAAATCTGGAATTTGATGTTCAAACGGTTTCAGAAAACTATGTACTGATTAACGAACTATTCTCAAGTAATTTCCCTCCATCTCAATATAATCATCCAGGCATGCGCAACTTACTCGCTTGGATTTTAATCAATCCTGAAATCAGAAGAAGCTATGAAAGTATTGCTACTCATTTTTTTAATGAAAAAATAAAAGGTAAAAATAAAGAATGGTGGTATTTCAATTTTGATCCCCCTTCTTTAGCAAATGTAGAAATAACTGTTAAAGCCTATTATTCTAAAAAATTGGATCAAATTTATATCAATGAAATTGTAGAGATTAAAGGATTAGAATCGAACTTACCAAAGCAGATTGATTTTTCTAGTCCAAGATTTACTCAAAATAAAAACACATCGTCTACAGGAAAATCAGGTACTTACTCAAACCGACAAGAACCCGAATCTCCAGAAATTGATGACAGTCAAGAGGCAAATAGTGATCGTAAAATCCTTACTTTGCCTAGCTCTCCTGTATTGCTCAGCTTTTCCGATCCAGTTCTCACCCGTAAAATTTATAATAAAAAAAGATCCAAGAATGCATCCTTACCTTCAGAGGAAGATGAAATTCAGGACTATGATGCTATAGGGACTGATGAAGCAAGTAGCATTGGGACAATTGGTCGCGGTGAATTTGAGGGATTAGAAGATGAAAGCAATAATTTAGATTTGTTTATGGACCGTTTTGAAGCTTTCAGGTTCATGATAGAAAAGTTCGTTGAGCAAAATAATTTTACGACGGCAACCTCAAAAATCTATGAACTTCCCAGATTACAAAAATCGAAACTCCACATAACTTCGGATGGAAATAAGCGCACCCTGATGGTATATAGGTTGAATCAGCTATTCGATTACAATTTCATAATCTTTGAAATAGATGTCACAGATAATGTGAAAAAACTTTCAACCCTAGTTCTCTGCTTAAATGATATGAATGAGTTTGATGAGAGATCAATTAAAGCAATGATGAAAGAAATTATGCAGCGTTCACTAAGATGGCCGACCTTAAAATATTTTGCAGACTATGGTTTGGCAAAAACCCTACATCATCCTAAAAATCTAAATGAACTTAATGAATCAAGTCATGAGTTCGAACGATGGGGTGAACGATTCGATAAAATTATTAAGGCATTACTTCAGAAATTAGAAAAGAATGAAAAAGTGTAGATGAGGGTACTGTAAGTGCAACTGGGTATGTAAAAAGGTATTCTGTTTATGCTGATGGAGCTTATGACACAATAGGATATCATCAAATAATTTCAGATCGACAAACATACCCAATCATTCCACAAAAAAGAGTGCGAAACCTTGAAAAAATTCACTGAATTAGGTGAACCCTATACCCAAATTGTAACTTAAATTTGGACAATTTAGTGAGGCTTTGTCTTTTGAATCTTTGTATAACAAAGCCCTCCTCAAGCGACAGGATTTATCTAGAACCAAATATAGAAGGAAAAGTGAGGTTCAGCAAATGCTTACCATATATTTAAATACCTTAAACTTGGAAATTATTTTCAGGAATCTCGAGAGATCACATGACTAAACTCACTTGCTTTAAAGCCTATGATATTCGCGGCAAACTCGGCACAGAACTCAACGAAGATATCGCCTATAAAATTGGCCGTGCTTATGGACAGATTTATCAACCGAAGACTGTAGTGATTGGCTGTGATATACGTCTCAGCAGTGAAGGCCTAAAACAGGCCACAATTCGTGGTTTGAATGATGCCGGTGTCAATGTACTGGATCTGGGGATGACCGGCACTGAAGAAGTTTATTTCGGCGCATTTCATCTCGATGTTCAAGGCGGGATTGAAGTCACAGCCAGCCATAATCCGATGGACTATAATGGCATGAAACTGGTACGTGAAAATGCCCGTCCAATTAGTGCCGATACTGGTCTTAAAGAGATTCAGGCTTTAGCAGAATCAGATGAATTTATTGACGTCAGCAATAAAGGCCGTACTGAGAAATATAATATTCTGCCTGAATTTGTAAATCATCTGATGAGCTATATTGATCCGGCAAAAATCCGTCCGATGAAACTGGTCATGAATGCCGGGAATGGAGCAGCAGGCCATGTGATTGATGCCATTGAGCAAAAGTTTCAACAACTCAATATTCCGGTCGAATTTATCAAAATTCATCATGAAGCTGACGGCAATTTCCCGAACGGGATTCCCAATCCGATTTTAACTGAAAACCGTGACAGCACCCGTGATGCTGTGATTGAGCATGCTGCCGACATGGGCATTGCCTGGGATGGTGACTTTGACCGCTGCTTCCTGTTCGATGAAAAAGGCCAGTTTATTGAAGGCTATTATATTGTTGGTCTTTTGGCTCAAGCCTTCTTGCTAAAACAATCGGGTGAGAAAATTGTGCATGACCCGCGTCTGGTCTGGAATACCCTGGATATCGTGGAACAATACCAAGGGATTACGGTGCAGTCGAAATCAGGGCATGCCTTTATTAAAGATGTGATGCGTGAACATAATGCAGCTTATGGCGGAGAAATGAGTGCCCATCACTATTTCCGTGACTTTGCCTACTGTGATAGCGGCATGATTCCATGGTTACTAGCGATTGCAGTACTGTCTGAAACACAGCAATCTCTATCTTCGCTGGTGGAAGAGATGATTGCCAAGTTCCCGTGTAGTGGTGAGATCAACTTTAAAGTCGCCGATACCCAAACCACGATTCAAAAACTCTTTGATCACTATGCCGATCAAAATCCTGCAATTGATCAGACCGATGGTGTCAGTCTGGACTTTGGCACCTGGCGTTTTAATGTGCGTGCATCCAATACTGAACCTTTATTGCGTCTGAATATTGAAAGCCGTCGTGACCGCAATCCACGACCGATGCAGGACTATGTCGATGAGTTGACCCAGCTGGTCCAGAGTTAAGGCTGCTGTATTAAGTACAATAAAACGGGAGCAATTTTGCTCCCGTTTTATATTTATATTCTTATAAAAATTTTAACAATAGCCATTCGGATTCTGCTTCTGCCAGTTCCAGCTATCTGCCAGCATATCCTCCAAACCATATTGTGCTGCCCAGTCCAACTCTTGTACTGCACGGCTATTATTTGCAAAACAGGTCGCCACATCACCTTCACGACGTGGTGCTAATTCAAATGGAATTGCAACACCATTGACCCGTTCAAAAGTATCTTTAACTTGTAGCACTGAAATGCCATTGCCAGTACCAATATTCCAGGCCCGGCACCCTTGTGCAGTTAAACGATTATTGAGGGCACATAAATGTGCATTGGCCAGATCTACCACATGAATATAATCCCGTACACCCGTGCCATCGACAGTGTCATAATCATGACCAAAGATCGACAGTTTTTCACGTCGCCCTACTGCCACCTGCGTTACATAAGGCATTAAATTATTCGGAATACCTTGTGGATCTTCACCGATCTGCCCGCTTTTATGTGCACCGACCGGATTGAAATAACGTAATAAGGCAATCGACCAGCGCTGATCTGCTACGGCCGTTTTTTCCAAGAGCTGCTCCACAATCAGCTTGGTATAGCCATAGTTATTGGTTGGCATGCCAGTCGGCATTTCTTCGTTTAAAGGTGACGGATGATTATCACCATACACAGTAGCCGACGAACTAAACACCAAGTTAAAAACCTGTGCGCGCTGCATGGCCTGTACCAGGCTGATGGAACCAGCAATATTATTATCAAAATAAGCCAATGGAATCTGCTGGCTTTCTCCAACCGCTTTAAGCCCGGCAAAATGAATTACCGCATCAATGCTATTTTGCTGAAAGACTTGATCCAGTAACTGGCCATCCCGGATATCCCCTTCAACAAAGGTCAGACTTTTCCGGGTCAACTGTTGCACCCGATTTAAAGACTCAGCAGCACTATTGCAGAGATTATCTAAAACAATGACCTCATGCCCGGCATTTAATAATTCCACACAGGTATGTGAACCAATATAGCCTGCCCCACCGGTGACCAGAATTTTAGCCATTTGACTTTCCTAATAGAATTTTAATTAAACCTTGGGTTGAACCATCCAGACCATCCAGACCATCCAGATCGCTCTGTTCCCCATTGAGGATCGGCAATAACTGATTGGCAATTTCCTTGCCTTTTTCCACGCCCCATTGATCAAATGGGTTAATGTTCCACAGCACCGATTGAACAAACACCTTATGCTCATACAATGCAATCAGCATCCCCAGATTATAGGGATTCAGCTCTTGCAGTAACAAGGTACTGCTCGGCTGATTGCCTTCATACTGCTTATAAGCCGGCAAGCTAGCCAATTCATTTTGATCCAGCGCTTCATTACCAAAAGCCAGTAAACGCGATTGCGCCAGACAATTCGACAATGCCAAATGATGCTGCTCGATTAATGCCTCAGCACTATCGGCATAGGTATATTGCTGACTGTTATAGCGCTTTACCGGTGCAATAAAGTCACAACTGACTGACTGGGTGCCCTGATGCAGGAGTTGATAGAAAGCATGTTGCGCATTCGGGCCAACCTCTCCCCAAATAATCGGACAGGTATCCAGCTGTACTTTTTCACCATTGCGCTGGATCGACTTGCCATTCGATTCCATTTCCAGCTGCTGCAAGTAGGAAGCAAAATATTTTAGCCGCCCATCATAAGGCAGGATGGCATGGGTCTGAATATCCAGGAAATTATTATTCCAGGCCCCTAACAGTCCCATCAAGACCGGAATATTCTGTTCAAAAGGCTGATACTGAAAATGCTGATCTACTGCATAAGCACCTGCCAGTAGCTGCTTAAAACCTTCAATTCCAATACTCAAGGCAATCGGCAATCCGATACAGGACCACAGCGAATAACGCCCTCCGACCCAATCCCACAACAACAGCTGGTTTTCCGGTGCAATCCCCCACGCTGTCATTTTCTCCGGTTTGGTCGATACCCCAATAAAATGATGTTTGAGAATATAGGGATGCTGACCCAATGCTTTTTCCAGCCACAAACGTACGGTCTGGGCATTGGTCAGGGTATCAATCGTACCAAATGATTTGGATGAAATGATAAACAGAGTGGTTTCCGGACGCAACTGATGCAACAACTCGGACAACTGACTGCCATCCATGGTCGAAACAAAATGTACGTTGAGTGGCTGGGCAGACTGATATTTAAAATCAGATAAGGCATGCGTGACCATCAACGGCCCAAGATCTGAACCACCGACCCCAATATTGACCACATCCTGAATCACTTCACCGGTGGCACCACGACGCTGTCCGGCATGAATTTGTTCTACCAAGGCATACATACGCTCAAGTTGCGCATGCACATCAGCGGCCAGCTCGGCATGTTGCTGATCCTGTGCCGGTAAGCGTAAGGCCCAATGCATGGCTGCACGCTGCTCGGTATAGTTGATTGCCTGAGTGGAAAATAAAGATCCGATCCAGGATCTGAGGTTCTGTGCATCCACCCATTCAATCAGGCCCTGCATTACCTCATCATTGATTCTGTGTTTACTGTAGTCGAAGACCAGCTGCTCAAACTGGATCGAATACTGGTTAAAACGCTGGGGATCGGCAGCAAACAGGTCTCGCAGATGAACCGCATCAAGTTGCTGTTTGCTCGAGGCGAGTTTCTGATACACCATTTCAGGATTTGGATCTGGATTAAACTGGCTCAACATTAGCGTCCTACCCCAATATAATTAAAACCACGTGCCTTGATATAAGCCGGATCATACAGATTACGCCCATCTAGAATCAGTGGATGCTGCATCAGTTTAATCAGATAAGGATAATCCGGACTGCCATACTGTTTCCAGGCCGTCATCAGACACAAGGCATCTGCACCTTCGACAGCCTGATATTGATCTTCACATAGGATCAAATCTTCCCGTGCGCCATAGACCTTTTCAATATTGGCCAGTGCCTGTGGATCATGCAGTTTGACTGTCACACCCTGTGCCCATAATGCAGTCAGCATGGCATGCACTGGAGATTGCTGGATGCTCGGGGTATTTTCTTTAAAGGCTGCGCCCCAAATCGCCACCACTTTGCCTTGTAAATCGCCACGGAAATAATTCCAGAGCTTGCGAAACAGCAATTCTTTTTGTTGTTCGTTAATTTCCCAGACCTGCTCTAACAGCTGGTTTTTCACCCCTGAATCTGCAACCGCATGTGTTAAAGTACGAATATCATGTGAGAAATTTTCTCCACCAAAACCGACCCCAGGGAACAAGTAGGCGGAACCGATGCGGTTATCTGCCGCCATGCCCTGACGTACCTGCTCAATATCGATGCCAAGTTTTTCTGCCACACTGGCCAGATCATTCATATAACTGATCCGGGTGGCCAGCATGCCGGAAATACTCAGTTTGGTAAATTCGGCATCCAGTACCGGCATAAACAGATACTGCTGCGCACGCGGGAATAAGGGCCGTAATAGCTCTCTGATTTTAAGCTGTGCATCCGGTTGGTCACAGCCGACGATCAGCTGGCTGGCCTGCATAAAACTTCGAATCGCATTGCCTTCCTGAATGATATCTGGCAGGTAAATCCAGTCATCATTCGGCAGAAGTTGCTGAAAACGTTGGGTTCCATGCAAGCCAAAAGTCGAGGCATTGATCATTAGTTTGGGATGAGCAAAACAGGCATGCCGGATGGTATTCAGCATCTGCAATGCCATATGCTCTTCAGTTGCATTAAAACTAAAGAAAAAAGCCTCCTGATTGAAATCCAGATGCTGAAAATCACAGCAGTTTAAAAAGCCGGATTTTTCCTGTTTTTGCAACAAGGCCTGCAGTGCTTCATCCTGAAAATAAGTCCGTGCCGGATCATCGCTACTGAAGCTGTTACACCACACTACCTGATGACCACATTCAGCTAGAAGGGCTGCAATGACCCCTGAAAATAAGGTTTTTCCCAGTACCGCGACTTTCATAGTATCCCTTGATTATTATAATGCCAGTTCCTGAATCAATGCTTTAAACTCTTGACCAAGCTTGGGATGATCCACGCCATAATGTAAAACAGCTTTTAAATAGCCAAGCTTGTTACCACAATCAAAAGTTTGACCTTTCATACGATAAGCTTCAACCGCTTCAGTCTGCTGCAACATGGCAATCGCATCGGTGAGCTGGATTTCATTGCCCGCCCCACGTGGTGTCTGTTCCAACAACTGCATGATTTTTGCCGGCAGGATATAACGCCCCACCACAGACAGATTCGATGGTGCCGTCCCGACTGCCGGTTTTTCGACAATCCCTTGCATCACAGTACTGTGACCTTCAGCTGGTGACTCTGCCACATCGACAATACCGTATTGATCCACCAGATGTTCAGGCACCGCTTCGACCATGATTTGTGCTGCTGCAGAGGTTTCATAGCGCTGAATCATTAAGCTCAAGTCATTCTGAGTCTGTGTATCTTTCACCAGAACATCAGGAAGCAGGACCGCAAAGTCATCTTCACCAATCACGGCTTTAGCACACAGTACCGCATGCCCCAAACCTAATGGCTGCGGTTGACGTACGCTAATAATACTGACACCTGCCGGTAAAATTTCAGTAATTTCTTTGAGTAAATCGGTTTTGTTTTTTTGCGCAAGCGTGGTTTCCAGCTCGAAGTTACGATCAAAGTAATTTTCAATTGATGCCTTGGAAGAATGCGTCACCAGAATAATCTGTTCAATCCCGGCAGCCACGGCTTCACGTACCACATATTCAATCGCAGGACGATCGACCACAGTCACCATTTCTTTGGGAATGGCTTTACTGGCTGGCAGAAAACGGGTGCCTAAACCTGCAACGGGTAAAATGGCTTTTTTAATCATATGTCTTAACCTGATCTCGATATTTTAATTTACTTTGACTTCTTTACCACGGACATAACCATCCACATAGTGTTCAAGCTGGCTTAATGCCCAATCAATATCCGATTGCACCGCAGTTAAATCATTTAAGCGCTCAAACACCATCAGCAATTCATCCAAGGGATACATTTTTTCATAAGAACGTAAAATACGACTGTGCTGGGTCACTTCGGTATTATCGGCATCAATCAACAATTCTTCGTAGAGTTTTTCGCCTGGACGTAAGCCGGAGTACTGGATTTCAATATCACCTTCCTGACTGCCTGTTTCTCGTACTTTTAAACCACTCAATGCAATCATTTGACGGGCTAAATCCTGAATGCGTACAGGTTCTCCCATATCGAGCAGGAATACATCGCCCCCCTGACCCAAAGCACCCGCCTGAATCACCAATTGCGAGGCTTCTGGAATGGTCATAAAGTAACGCGTTACTTCAGGATGAGTTACGGTAATAGGTCCACCTTTGGCAATTTGCTGTTTAAACAACGGCACCACCGAACCCGATGACCCCAAAACATTCCCAAAGCGGACAATGCTGATTTGGGTCTGATCTTGCGCTTCTGCCATCGCCTGACAATACAACTCTGCCATACGTTTAGACGCGCCCATGACATTGGTCGGACGCACGGCTTTATCGGTAGAAATGAGCACAAAGGTTTCTACACCTGTTTTGACCGCTGCATTTAAGCTAAATGCTGTCCCAATCGCGTTGTTTTTCAGACCTGCCAATGGGTTGCACTCTACCAAAGGCACGTGTTTGTAGGCAGCGGCATGGTACACAGTTTGAATCGCATACTGTTCCATCACCCGTTCTAGTTTGGCCTGATCGAGCACTGAACCTAAAATCGGGATAATCGTGACATCGCTATTTAAGCGTAATTCTTTATCAATGCTATACAACGCAAATTCGGTCAGTTCATAAATCACCAAAACTTTGGGTTTGTTTTTGACAATTTGGCGACACAGTTCAGAACCAATGGAACCACCCGCGCCTGTGACCAAGACCATTTTGTTTTGAATATTTTTAGCCAACAGTTCGGGTACAGGCGGCACAGGGTCACGCCCGAGCAAGTCAATAATATCGACTTCCTGAATATCCGATACGCGAATTTCACCATCGACCAGTTTGGTCAGTCCTGGAATTTCTGTAATTTTAATATGTGCAGGTTCTAAAAATTTGACGATCTCGCTTTTACGCATGCGTCCGACAGAAGGCAACGCAATCAAAATTTCATCAATATGCTTTTTCGGCATGACTTTTAATGCTGTTTCTGCATCATAGACTTTTAAACGGCCCAACTGTTGTCCAGTGAGTGATGGATCATCATCAATAAATAACACAGGTAAGTGTTCATCGGAATTGTATAGTGCTGCTGCAATTTGCTGTCCTGCATTGCCTGCACCATAAATCGCCACACGTTTTTTTTGTACATCGGCTTGTAAATAAGAACGCACAATAAAGCGAATAAAACCACGGCTAAACCAGACCCATGCGAACATGAGAAATCCGAACATGAGCGGAATAGAAGTGGGGATGAAGGCGTCGGTAAAATAAGCCAACGCATACAACCCTACCACAGTCAAAGAAGTACCCAACCCCAATTTGACCATAAACAGTTCGCTGTAGGTGCGCACAATAAAGCGATACACGCCAAAAATAAACAGCGATACAACGGCAATCACACTTGCCCATACCGAACCAAAAGCCAAGTTGGGCACCACTTCTGCGCCTAAATCAAACTGGCGAATGGCATAACATAGCCACAGCAAGACAGGAAAAACACAAAAATCCAGCACTATTAAAAATGCGAGTTTGGCGGCGCGAGGGGATTCTACAGCAGGTTCGATAATGGATTTCACGGGATGAGGCTTCTCAATATTTTTTTACTGAAAATTGTCTATATATCTTAAATAGACAATTTTCAGTTCACACTATTTTTATCAAAGTAAAATATATCATTTACATATTTTACTCTATTTTCGGTTTAAAGATTAGGTAACTCTATCGCATGCAATAGTCTAGTGATGTAAATGCACCAACTAACCTGACGCAGCCCTTTATGCACTATGACAAGATGAAGATCACCTCTTTAGGGCTGCATCACAAGTATGACTTAGCCTGCCATCTTTTGTATCACCTGCTGAATGGCTACAATGGTTTTTGTGATACTGTCATTGCTTAAATTTGGATGAACCAAGAACATTAAACTGGTTTCGCCCAATTGCTGTGCATTTACTAAACGCTGTGCAGGTCGCCATGCTGTACCATCAAAGGCGTGTTCTAAATACACTTCTGAACATGAACCGCTAAAACAAGGTACATTCAGGGCATTAATTTCCTCCATGATACGATCACGTGACCAACCTGCAGGTAACTGTTCGCTATTGACCTGCACATAGCACTTGTAGTTGGCATGTACATAGTCACTGTCTGGGTAATGCACAGTAAAATATGGACTGTCCTGAAAGGCTGCCAAAATGCGCTGTGCATGCTCGGTACGTTTTTTTGTCCATTCTGGCATACGCTGTAATTGTATACGTCCAATCACCGCTTGCATTTCCATCATGCGCCAGTTGGTGCCAAATGAGTCATGTAACCAACGAAAACCAGGTGGATGCTGTTTGTGATAAATGCTGTCGTAATTTTTACCATGGTCTTTGTACGACCACATTTTTTTCCATAGCTGTTCATCATTGGTGGTGACCATACCGCCTTCACCACCTGTGGTCATAATTTTGTCCTGACAGAAGGACCATGCGCCAATATGCCCAATTGAGCCAGCAGATTTACCTTTATACATGGCACCATGTGCCTGTGCACAGTCTTCAATCACATACAGACCTTTATCTTGTGCCAGTTGCATAATCGGGTCCATATCACACATCCACCCTGCCAAATGCACACAAATAATGGCTTTGGTATTTGGCGTCAATACTGTTTCAATAGTACGAGCAGAAATGTTTTGTGAATCGAGTTCTACATCTGCAAAAATGGGGTTGGCACCTGCTGTAACAATGGAGCTTGCCGACGCTAAAAAGGTGCGTGAAGTGACAATCACGTCATCACCCGCACCAATGTTTAAGGCTTTGAGTGCAACATCTAAAGCGACAGTACCGTTGGCAAGTGCCACGGCATATTGGGTTTGTGCAAACTGGGCAAATTCTTTTTCAAATTCACGGCATTCTTGCCCTGTCCAATAGTTGACTTTGTTAGACAGTAAAACTTGAGATACGGCATCTGCTTCTTGTTGAGTAAAGCTTGGCCATGGTTCAAATGCTGTGTTTAGCATGTACTACTAATCCTAATGAGTTTTATTTCTATCCAACGACAAGAAGCTTCTAATTTCTTGCCAAGAATTTAAGCAATAGTCTGCTTGATATTCCGCAGCAATTGAAAAATTCTGTTTATGAATATTCTGACCTTGATCTTTCAAGCAGATGGTGGTCCAGCCTAATAATTTTGCTGTTACAAAATCTTTTTTCAGGTTATCGCCTATATAAATATATTCTTCACACTGTAATTCGTTCATCACTTTCTCATAGTTGGCTATAGATGGCTTTTCGGAGCCAATTTCCTCAGAAATTACTATAGTATTCAAAAGATTTGTTAACCCTAACGCTTGTAATTTATTACGTTGAGTTTTTGAACGCCCGTCAGTAATAACTGCATATTTATATTCCTTAGCAAAATAGGTTAATGTTTCTGCAACATCTTGGAATAGGGTAATATCCGGTTTATGAAAGCGATACCAATCTAAAAGCTCTTTTTTATCCAGTTGATATTTTTTGGAAATATTTTCAAAAACGTTTTCACCAGCATGATATTCTGCCAACATTTTCGCGTACAACTGTTGTGGCTGAGTACTAATTTTTGCCGCAATGAAGCGGTATGCTGATTGCAAATAACTTATTTCAGCATAAAGTGTATCATCTAAATCTAAAACTAAAGCTTTAATCTTGGTAGCCATTTACCAAAACCTCAGCATCATAACGCAGCATAAGTAAATTATCACACCATGCTGAAAATTCTTCAATATCCTGATTTAAAAGATATTCTTGAATAACCCACTGACTATAATTAGCACCTGCTAAATAACTTAAAGGATAGCCACCACCAAAACGTGGGTTTATTTCAATCCCTAAAATTTTATCTTCAGTTTTATGCATAAATACCTGTATCGTTAAACAGCCACGCGCACCAGCTATATATTTTAACTTTTGATTAAATTCTCTGACAATAAAGTTCTTTTTTGTTACCCCTTTATTTACTTCACCTGCACGCACAAAAATACGCTTACGCGGCACTACACATTTTAAGTCTGAGGATTTATCGTAGTAACAGTCAACGGTAAATTCATCATAGTCGTCTGGTTTAATGTATTCCATAAACATAAGTTTTGGATCCACACGATGTTCTGGTTTAATATCTTCTGCACAATATGCTGTAAAAATACCTTTACTTAAGCTTCCATCATACGGCTTTACAAAAACAGGAAACCTTAAACTCTCTAAGGTATATTGCTGCGGAATATCAATTCCTTTTTCTTCAAAAAAATGATTGATTTGACGTTTGTCGCGACATTGGTGTACCAACTCAGGATCACTTACCAATAAATGGATTCCTTGTTGCTTAAAATAAGCAATATTTTCACTTAAAACTAATAACTCTGTATCAATCGTTGGTACGATTAATTTAACTTGATGACTCAAGCAAAGGTGCAATAAATAATCAATATATTCAGGGCTTGTAACACGTGGTGCTTTAAAACTTTGGTCAGAAATATGACATGCAGGAGCTAGAATAGGATTTAAATCAGTAGTAAAAACCTTACCATTTTCAAAAATTTTTTTCAGTTCTGTTTGGAAAGAGCGTACCAATGAAACTCTTTGTCCTGCTGAGGTAATTAAAATATTCATTTATTTCTTCTCATTACCATTAAATTTTGGCATTGTTGCATCATTTTCTGCGTTAATATCATCTTTGGCGAGCACTTTTTTAACCGTTTTCAGCATAATTTTAAAATCTAACCAGACTGATTGATTTTCGACATACCAGGTATCAAGTTTAAATTTTTCTTCCCAGCTAATTGCATTACGTCCATTCACTTGTGCATGACCAGTCATGCCCGGACGGACTAAATGGCGTTTGGCTTGTTCTGCGTTATAAAGGGGTAAATACTCCATCAGTAATGGACGCGGCCCGACAATGCTCATATCACCTTTAATCACATTCCATAACTCTGGCATTTCATCCAGACTACTAGAACGCAGCATTTTTCCAAACGGGGTTAATCGCTCACTGTCTGGTAAAGGGTTGCCTTGCGCATCTACCGCATCTTTCATACTGCGAAATTTAATCATTTCAAAAGGTTTGCCGTGTAAACCCGGGCGCACCTGACGAAATAAAACAGGCGAACCTAGATTTTTTTTCACTTTATGTGCCACATAAAAATACAACGGTGACAGTAAAATCAGGGCAATAGAAGCAATAATAATATCAAGGGAGCGTTTTAGCATTTATAGACCTAAAATATTTACTAAACGTTGATTGACTTTATCTGCATCAAATTTTTCAACGGCAATTTTATAGCTTTCAGCACCCATTACTTTAATTTGATCGGGGTTCTCAATGAAATAAATCATTTTATCTGCCAAAGCTTCAGGATTCCATTTTGGTACTAAAAATCCATTTACACCATCTACAACCGTTTCTCTACAACCAGGTACATCTGTGGTAATAATTGCACGTCCTATTGCCATCGCTTCTTGTGTACTTCTTGGTACACCCTCGCGGTAATAAGAAGGTAGAACAAAAACACTAGAATTTTCTATCCATTCTGAAACATTACTCACATGGCCTGGATATTCAATAATATTAGTCTTTACTAGACTTTCTAACTCTTCTTCTTTGAGACTACCCAATGCCTCTTTATCAATCGCACCTAATACAGTGAATTTAACTGAAGGATATTTTTCCTTCACAATTTTAGCTGCTTTTATATAATCATGAATCCCTTTTTCTGCAAGTAATCGTGCAATAAAAATAAAAGATATATTTGAGTTAAAATTCTCTGAATATTTATAATGCTCTAAATTTAAACCTATTCCACCTAGAACCTGTATATTTTTGACATTTATAGCATATCTTTCAATTAAATCTTTAGGATCATCAGGATTTAAAAAAATAATCTGATCAAGTTGTGGTAATGCTATTTTATATAAAAAAACCTGTATCTTTTTTATAAGCTGAGTTTTTTTACTTAAGCCTTCTGGCTGCTCTGTAAATGTATAGCCTAAACCTTCTAGCATACCTATCACACGTGGTACTTTAGCTAATTTGGCTGCCAAAGTACCAAAAATGACAGGTTTAGAAAAATAAGAGAATACTAAATCAGGATTAATTTTTTTAATTTTTTTTGAGAGCCGATATGTTGCAATTATATCTGCGAGTGGGTTTAGTCCACCACGGTTTAATGTATATGTAATTGGCATAGCACCCAACTTTTCTATTTTTTTTAGGTCTTCTGCTGTATATTCAGAAGTAAACGCATAAACTTGATGTCCTTTTTTCAAAAGCGTGCGAATTAAATCAGCACGAAAACCATAGAAGCTAGATGCGACTGTACCAATGAAGACTACTTTCACGCCTTTATCACCTTTCCAATTTTATAAGTTGACTTAAGTTTTAATATATAAAAAAAGCATATATAAATAGCAAGATAATTATATAGTCTCAACCGAATAGCCGTACCTAAATTATCGTTACCGATTAGCCAAACACTTGCATATAATACAAAAAATATAATTAAAAAACGAATAAAGCTGTCGGCTAATTTTATATTTTTAACTAGATAAACCAACATAGCAAAGAAAGGAACCGTTTCAACTAAGAGTAAAATAAATACAAAAGGATTAGTTACATATAGACCAAAGAGCTGTCCTAATGTACTTAGAATAAAATTAGGTATAAACATTACAGGATTAGAGAAGTCCAAACCCAATGTAGAGCCACCTTCACCTTCCTCAAAACCAGAACGGTATTCTGTTAATCTTTCAAAAATGCCAATATAGTTTGCTATAAATAATGCAAAAAAATACAAAATAGCAAAGAAAAAAATACGTTTTTTTGTCAGCTTAATTTTCCATAAAACTAAAGCCAGTAAAAATGCGTAACCTAAATAAGGGCGCAAATCCAACAAAAATAACCCTATTAAAATTGCAAGTATATAAAAATAAGAAAAGGAAATAAAAGTCGAACTGCTTAAAGACTTTCTTACAACCCAACAACCTACTAAAAAGGATAAAACCATGAATACATCACGATAAATATCAAATGTATAGAAAAAAAGTGTTGGATAGATTAAACACAGCAGAACACTATACAGATAATATTTTTGATCTTTTTTGAAATTGAGACCAGACAACTTAGCCACTAAAAAAGGAATTATAAATAAATTTATAAATAAAAATAAATAAGAAATTCCATCACGAGAATAGAAGCCAGAATCATTAAGAAACCATAGAATGACAGGCCAAATATTGACAGAAATATCAATATAACCTAAAGCATAGTCATGATAATAATCAGAGTCATTACCCCCACCCAAACCAAGAGAAAGATAATCATTCTTTATTAAATAATAGAAAATGATTTTAAAAAAAATAATCAAATAAACTATATTAAATAAAAAAATATTAGAAACTCTAAACATTAAACAATCCTAAAATCAAGAGAATCTATTTTCTCAGATAAGGAATTAACATAATACTCTCTAGAGTAATAATGAGAAAAAATATCTAAAACATCAGACTTAATTAAATCAATATTATGATCAATAAAATCATTAAATTGAAAAAAATGCTTAACCCAATCATCAACTTGTTCTTGATGTTTTAACCTCAAGAATAAATTAGATTTTAGGTTAGATTTAAAATCAGCAATCACATCAGTATAAATAGGGATAACACCATTCGCCAAATAGGAGTTCATTTTTGTAGGGGTAGATACATTATTCACTATATGATTATCCCTAATTAAAAATCCATATTTATATTGACTTAGCTCACTATCTAAATCTTTAAGCTGAACAAATTTAACCTTACCATTTTTTACTCCAAACTTATCTAATAGCATCAAAGCTTCATTTGAGCTTTTTGTAAGTAAGGTTATAGAAGCATTAGGACATTTATCCTCAATTTTTTTATAAAACTCCAATGTTTTTTCAACACATTGCCATTTATCCAGACCTCCAGCATAAACAAAAGAAAGATTATTATATTTTTCAGGAATTTCAAAAGAATTTAAGTTTAATTCCTTATTAAAACAAGGCATGATAAAATACTTTTTATCAAAAATTTTATAACGGTCTAAATAATATTTACGCATACGCTCAGATACATAAATATTTAAATAGCTAAATTTTAAAGCAAAACGTTCGACACACCCCCAAAGAAATTTGTCTTTATTTGAATTACGCGTCATAAGGGCCTCTTCACCACCTAATCCCTGAAACCAAGTGATAACTTTTGCATTGAAATTTAATAGTTTGACTAAAAAACACCACTTTGCAGACATCACAAATATATTTCTATATTTTCTTATATCTTTTAGCTCATCACTTACTAAAACATCAAACCCTGAATCTTGAAAAGCAGACTTTATAATATCTACATAATATATAGTTGCTTCATTTAGTGTCTTTTTTGGTAAAAAAAATAATATCTGCTTACTTTTCTGCATTTAAACTCTCACTAATAATATCAACAATACGCTGACATGCCTTTCCATCACCATAAGGATTATGTAATGCACTCATTTGCGTATATAACTGTGTATTATTCAAAAGTTCATTAACATTCTCAACTATAAGACTTGTATTCGTACCGACTAATTTAACAGTTCCAACCTCTACTGCCTCTGGGCGTTCTGTAGTTTCTCGCATTACAAGAACGGGTTTACCTAAGGAGGGTGCCTCCTCTTGTATACCTCCAGAATCTGTTAATATTAGATATGACAAATTCATCAAATATACAAAGGGTAAATAGTCTAATGGCTCTATAAGAAAAATATTATTTTTATTAGATAAATATTTTTTAACTGGTTCTCTTACATTTGGATTTAAATGCATTGGATAAACAAATTGAACGTTTTTATGTTGTTCAGATAAATAACTTAATGCCTTACATATATTATCAAAACCTTGTCCAAAGTTTTCTCGACGATGACCTGTAATTAATATAATTTTTTTATTAAGATCTAAAAAATTGAACTTTTCAACCAATAAGGCTTTAAGAGTATTATCATTATTTATTTTATTAACAATGAAATAAAGTGCATCAATTACAGTATTTCCAGTAACAAAAATATTTTTTTTACTTATATTTTCATTTAATAAATTAAACTTTGAATTTTCAGTAGGAGCAAAGTGGTACTCAGACAAAACACCCGTTAACTTCCTATTTGCTTCTTCTGGCCAAGGAGAATATAAGTTATTAGTACGTAAACCAGCCTCAATATGACCTACTTTTATTTTCTTATAATAACAAGCTAAACTCGCTGCAAAAGTAGTTGCAGTATCTCCATGAACTAACACTAAATTGGGATTATATGAGCCAAATAAATCACGTAGGCCAATCAAAATTTTAGTTGTTACATCTGTTAAATCTTGACCTATCTGCATAATATTAAGATCAAAATCTGGAGTGATATTAAATAAGCTTAGAACTGGATCCAACATATCGCGGTGCTGTCCCGTCACACAGACTGAGACATCAAACCTATCATCATTTTTAAATTGATGATAAAGTGGAGACATTTTAATTGCCTCAGGACGCGTGCCAAAAACCAACAATATTTTCATTAAACTTCTCCATAATACTTTTTCAGTCTTTTTTTAGGAACAAGATTTTTTATTAAATATTTAAAAAAATCTGTAACTTTAAAATGCAAAGGAGATATCCTTAATGCCGCCCACCAATAATACAGTGATTCTTTTTTATTTATTAACTGCAAGCTATTCGCAGTTACTATATATGCTCTAGCCTTTGCCACATTATAAGCCGGATTACTTCTATATAATTCAATAATATCCAATCTACCTTGATGTATTAATTCAAATTTAGAGGACAAATTATCTTCATGCCTTCTATATTTGGCTAAAATACAAGGTATATAATCTAAAGTTCCTCCACCTTCTGTCAATTTAAGATTCATATACCAATCTTCCAATAAAATCAGATTATTATATCCACCTACATTTCTAATAGCTTTCAGTCTAAACATTTGTGTAACAGTAGGTAAGTTATGATAATGGAGGAAAATACTATTAAAATCATATTTCCTTATATTTGTTAATCTATTTTTCTTAGATTTTTCAAAGTTAATTACTTCAATACCTCCAAAAACCCCATTACATTCATTATTTTCTAGTAAATAATTAACTTGAATATCTGACTTATTCTCTAACATAATATCATCGGAAGCTATAGCAGAATAATACTCACCCTCACACCATTCCAAAGCTTCATTTAAAGTTGCACTCAATCCCTTATTAGGTCTATAGCGAAACTCAAATCGAATAAATCTCTGTTTACAAATGGGAATCATTTCTTGTATTTTTTCTACCGACCCATCTTTTGAACCATCATCAATAATAATTAACTCTATATTTTCATAAGTCTGATTTATCACACTCTGAATACAATCTTGTACAAATTTTTCATGGTTGTAACATGGTATTACAACTGAAACCAAAGGTTGTTTATTATTAATTTGCATACTTTTTCTCTTGCAATTGTTTAAAAACCAAGAAGCTTACTACTAACCAATACAAAGCATAGTTTGCTAAATATGCTATAGAAACACCTTCAAAACCAAAAAGCTTACTACATACATAAGTCAGTCCAACAGAAGATAAAGCAAATAATATTTCTGTGGTGACAAACAACTTTGTCATAGCCTTACTTAGCATCAAATAGGCCAATATCCAACTGCCAATTTTAAGTGAATCCCCTATCATTTGCCATAAAAATAAATCACGCATTGGCATAAATGCATGACTAAACAATAAAGTAATAATCCAATCACGCATAACATAAACACACAAACTGCCAACAACTGCCAAAGGAAAGATAAACTTATAGCCTAAATATACTTCTTTCTTTATTTCATCTAAATGCGTCAGTTCAGCCAATCTAGGTAAATAATAAACTCCCAGTGTTGTGGTAACCAACATCAAATATGCTGCACTTAAGCGAATCATCGCTTCCCAATAGCCTGCATAGTTCAATCCAAACTCTTGTGACAAATAAAAACGAATAGCCATTTGCGACAAAGGAACACACACCGCACTAACTAGCGCCATGAGAGCAAATGCTGTAAACTTTTTAGCGATATGCGGTTCAATTTTTCCAAATAGATACGAAATATTAAACCAATTGGCTTTATAACATAAAAACAACGTTACAAAAAAAGCAATAGATTGATAAATGGATAACGCGATTAAAGCACCATACAAATGATATTGAACAGCTAAAAACCCTGTTACTAATAAAGAAAGTATGCTTCCAGCAATATTTGCAACAACTAGTTTTAAAATCTCCTTTTTGCCATTTAAAATAGCTAAAAAGAGTGCATTTAAATTAAATAAAACTAAAAAAGCAGCAAACCACGCAAAAACAGACTGATACGCCGTCGTCTGAAAAATATACAGCGACAATTGTTTCTGGAAAATAAGAATAATGAGCGAAAAAATAAAACTAAAAATAAGAACTGAACTGCCTGCTGCTTTCCAAATTGCTCTTTGCTTAGTTTCATCCTCATGATATTCAGCAGTATATTTTATTACTGCTGTATTAATTGCGCTTCCTGCAAAAGTTGTGACCATTTGTATAAAATTTTGAAACTGCCCAATTGCAGCATAACCTCCAGGGCCGACATATACCGCTAAAATTTTATTCAAAATAAACATTGTGGCTGTTTTAATTAAAACAGCCACCCCGTTTAATGCGCTCGTCTTTAGCAGATTCATTACTTTTAAGCTTGAAATTGATTACATAAAGCGATAATTCTGTCTGCATCTACTGCAGACAGTGTCGGCCCCATAGGTAAACTTAGTACTTCATCATGTATCTGCTCAGAAATTGGATAACTCAAATCATCCCATCCTTTATATGCTTGCTGTTTGTGTGGAGGAATCGGATAATGAATTAATGTTTGAACACCATGATCTAATAGATACTTTTGCAAAGCATCGCGTTGATTAGTACGAATTACAAATAAATGCCAAACATGCTGCTCATAAGTTTCTACATTAACTTCCTTCAATGGGAGTTGAATTAGAGGATTTTTGATTCCATTCAAATATAAGCTCGCAATATGACGTCTATGCTGAGTTTCTTGATCCAAGTATTTGAGCTTGACATCTAGCATAGCGGCTTGAATTTCATCTAATCGACTATTCACACCAGGAACTAAATTTTTATACTTTTCATGCGAGCCATAGTTACGCAATGCTTTTAACATGGTCGCTAATTCTGCATCATTGGTTGTAACTGCACCCGCATCACCCAATGCACCTAAATTTTTTCCAGGATAAAAACTAAAACCTGAAGCATCCCCCCAGTTTCCTGCTTTTTTACCTTGTATTTGTGCCCCGTGACTTTGTGCGGAGTCTTCTAAAACCAATAAATTGTGTTGTTTGGCAATTTGCATAATTTCTGGCATTGCAGCCAATTGACCATACAAGTGGACAGGTAAAATCACTTTGGTTTTAGCTGTTATTGCTTCTTTTATTTTTATAGGATCAATATTGTAAGTAGAAATATTTGGCTCAACTAAAACTGGCGTCAAGTTATTTGCTGTAATGGCAAGAATGCTAGCAATATACGTATTCGATGGAACAATAACTTCATCTCCATCTTTAAGTTTGCCTAACTCTTTCCATGCACGTAGTGTCAGAATCAATGCATCTAAGCCGTTTGCAACACCAATTGCAAACTGTGTACCACCATATTCAGCAAAGTTCTTTTCAAAACTTTCTAGCTCTTTACCACTAATATACCAGCCTGAATCAATCACTCGCGTACAAGCCGTAATCAATTCTTCACGATACTGCTGATTGATATT
Organism: Acinetobacter sp. CIP 102136; assembly: GCF_000369685.1. GTDB lineage: Bacteria > Pseudomonadota > Gammaproteobacteria > Pseudomonadales > Moraxellaceae > Acinetobacter > Acinetobacter fasciculus. The sequence continues at coordinate 63,386 of NZ_KB850140.1, read as the reverse complement.
TTTTAAATCAAGGAAAGGGATCATTCTATATAACCTTTAATAAATGCTGGATTACCAATGACTATTGCATTTTCTGGCACATCTTTAGTCACAACAGCACCAGCACCTACTAATGCATTTTTACCAATTTTTATTCCAGGCAATATAGTCGCATTTGCACCGATACTTGCACCTTCCGCAATTACTGTTTTAGCGAAAGAGTCAGGATATTGTTTCGATCTTGGTTTTTTATCATTGGTAAATGCAACACATGGGCCAATAAAAACATTGTCTTCTAACGTAATTCCATCCCAAATATAAACACCCGATTTAACCGTAACATTGTTACCAATTTTTACATCATTCTCAATTAGAGTATGAGCACAAATATTACAATTCATCCCAATTTGAGCATTTTTCAGAACAACACTATATTGCCAAATACGTGTATTAGAGCCAATTGAGCTTGATTGAACATCAGCTAAAGGGTGAATAAACGGCTCATATACTTCTTTTAAAAAATCTTGATAATCACGAATGTAATCATTTTCATCATAATGCTCACTTGTCAACACAAGTAAAATACAATCTTCTGAAAAATCATGCATTTCATGCCATACCATAGGCGGTATTTTTAAACCTTGATTAGGTTGGCACAATACAACTTCTTGCTTTTCTTTCCCACTATCCATCAACATTTTACAACTGCCTTGAATGCAAAAAGCAATTTGTTGTAGTTGTCTATGTGCATGAAATCCACGTGGAACATCAGGCTGAGCACCAAAAATATAATAAAGCCTTTGAATATTGAATGGGATACTCTTATTAGCTTCAGCAACAACAAGGCTACCGCGATGATCACCTAAATCAGGTAATTCAATCCAATCGATAAGGTTCATATTTATTCACTCACCAAAGAAATGAGATATTGACCATAATCATTTTTACTCATGCTCTGACCAATATCTAAAACCTGTTCTTTACTCAGCCAACCATTATTCAAGGCAATCTCTTCTAAACACGCAACTTTATAGCCCTGACGTTTTTCAATAGTCTCTACAAACTGCGCTGCCTCAAGTAAGCTCGCATGTGTACCTGTATCGAGCCAAGCAAAACCACGTCCAAGCAATTCTACATTTAAATCACCACGCTCTAAATACATCTGATTAACTGTGGTAATTTCTAATTCTCCACGCTCAGAAGGCTTCACTTGTTTCGCAATTTCAATTACATCATTGTCATAAAAATACAAACCAGTGACTGCAAAGTGAGATTTAGGTTGTTTAGGTTTTTCTTCTAGTGAAATTGCACGTTTCTGCTCATCAAATTCAACCACCCCAAAACGCTCAGGGTCTTTGACCTGATAACCAAATACTGTAGCACCTTTTTGACGTGCGACGGCTTGACGGAGCATTGGGGTAAAACCTTGACCATAAAAAATATTGTCGCCAAGCACTAAGCAAACATTACTATCCCCAATAAAGCTTTCACCAATAATAAAAGCCTGTGCCAAGCCGTCTGGGCTAGGTTGGACGGCATATTCAAGCTGAATTCCAAATTGAGTACCATCACCCAATAAACGTTTAAAACCCTCAATATCTTCAGGAGTACTAATAATGAGTACTTCACGAATACCTGCAAGCATAAGTACAGAAAGCGGGTAATACACCATTGGCTTGTCATAAATAGGCAATAATTGCTTAGATACACCTTTAGTAATCGGATATAAACGTGTACCTGAACCGCCCGCTAAAATAATACCTTTTGTTGTATTTGACATTATGAATTTACACCTAATCTTTCTCGTTGGTAACTACCATCTTGCACTCGATGACACCAGTCTAAGTTATTTAAATACCACTCTACTGTTTTACGGATTCCAGTTTCAAAAGTTTCCGTAGGTGTCCAACCTAATTCATTTTGAATTTTTGTGGCATCAATTGCATAGCGTAAGTCATGCCCAGGGCGGTCTTTTACAAATGTAATCAGTGATTCATACGCCTGACCATTTGCCTGTGGTTTTAACTCATCCAAAATTTTACAAATGGTTTTGACCACTTCAATATTCTGCTTTTCATTATGACCACCAATATTGTAGGTTTCACCCACTACACCTTCGGTCACCACTTTATATAAAGCACGTGCATGATCTTCTACAAATAACCAATCCCGAATTTGCTGACCATTACCATATACAGGTAAAGGTTTAGCATCTAACGCATTTAAGATGACTAATGGAATTAACTTTTCGGGGAAATGGTAAGGTCCATAATTATTTGAGCAGTTGGTGACTATAACAGGCAAACCATAAGTTCTGTGCCAAGCACGGACTAAATGGTCTGAACTGGCTTTAGAGGCAGAATATGGAGAGCTTGGCGCATATGAAGTCGTTTCAGTAAATAAATCTGTCGTGCCTTCTAAGTCACCATACACTTCATCAGTTGAAATATGATGAAAACGAAAGTTTTGTTGAGCTTCGGCGTCAAGCCCCATCCAATACTTTCGAGCGGCTTCTAATAAAGTATAAGTTCCCACAATATTGGTTTGAATAAATGCTGCTGGGCCATCAATTGAGCGGTCTACATGCGACTCTGCAGCTAAATGCATAATTGCATCAGGTCTAAACGCGTCTATTGCGGCTGTAATTTGCTCCGTATTACAAATATCAATTTGTTTAAACTTGTAGTTTGGATGTTGATCAATTTCTGTTAACGACTCTAGGTTGCCCGCATATGTCAGTTTATCGATATTTAAAACTTGGTTATTGGTATTTTGAATAATATGGCGGATCACCGCTGAACCAATAAATCCCGCACCGCCAGTCACTAAAATTTTCATAGTTTCCTTTTATTATAAGCGAATATCTACATCTGTATGATTTAATATGTATTTTAAATCATATAAAACATATTTGTCTTTTGCCAATGCTTTAAATTCATCTACAGACATCTGTTTAAATTGATCATGCGCAACTGCTAAAACAATGGCATCATATTTAGCGTTCGCCAAACTAGAAACAGGGTCTATACCATATTCCTTTGCAGCTTCTAACGGATCCACCCACGGGTCATAAATATCTAAATCTAAATCATATTCTTTTAAAGCTTTGACCATATCTACAATTTTAGTATTGCGAATATCAGGACAGTTTTCTTTAAAACTCAAGCCCATCACTAAAATTTTTGAACCGACCACTTGTATACGCTGCTTCACCATCTCTTTAATCAATTGTGTTGCAACATATTCCCCCATACGGTCATTTAAACGACGTGCCGCTAAAATAATTTCTGGATGCAGGCCTAAAGACTGTGCTTTATGGGTTAAATAATATGGGTCTACCCCAATACAGTGCCCACCGACTAAACCGGGACGGAAAGGTAAAAAATTCCACTTGGTTCCCGCAGCCTGCAACACCGCTTCAGTATCTATACCCAACTTATTAAAGATCACAGCCAATTCATTAATTAAAGCAATATTCACATCACGCTGGGTATTTTCAATGACCTTTGCGGCTTCAGCCACTTTTATACTCGGTGCTTTATGCGTACCTGCATTCACAATCAGTTGATAGACTTCATCAACAAAATCTGCAACTTCTGGGGTAGAACCCGAAGTCACTTTTAAAATATTGGTCACACGGTGTAGCTTATCGCCTGGGTTAATCCGTTCTGGGCTATAGCCTGCAAAAAAATCCTGATTGAATTTTAAGCCTGACACTTGTTCTAAAACTGGAATACAGGCTTCTTCGGTAGCACCGGGGTAAACGGTAGACTCATACACCACCACATCGCCTTTTTTAAGTACTTTCCCAATACTGGTAGAGGCTTTAATGAGCGGAGTCAAATCGGGTTGTTTAAACTCATCAATGGGGGTTGGAACAGTCACAATAAAAAAGTTGCAGCCGCGTAAGTCATCTAAATTGGCTGAATAGCTTAAATGTATCGCTTGTTTAAGTTCTTCTGACGACACCTCTAAAGTATGATCTTGCCCACTCTGTAATTCTTGTATGCGTTTTTGGTGGATATCAAAACCCACCACAGGCAACTGCTTACCGAATTCAACCGCTAGGGGTAACCCGACATAGCCTAAACCAATAATGGCAATTTTTAGGTCTGAAAGCTGTAGCATTTGAGTGCCTTTCAATTTATATCTATATTTTATGAAAAATTAATGAATCTTTCGGCAGGAATACTAACAGAAATTTATGAAATTTCTATTATGATTTGTGCTCAAATTAGTTGAAAGATGCATCAGTCTATAGTTTTTGTGACTATTCAACTTTTTTAATTTAGATTAAATTCACAATTTGCGATTTTTATCATTTTTTTCACAAGGAATTTGACAGAATCTGCAAAATGATTACAAATTGCTATGTACCTATTTGACAAGTTCGGTAAAATGGCGGCAATTGATTTAAAAGATTTTAATAAATTAAAAATGGAATCTCGCGTGCGACACTTTCAACTGGCTGTTTTATTGGCATGTGGCATTGCCGCCACTGGCTGTGCTGTGACCTCTGGCTTACAAACTTATGACTTACCAAATGAAGGGGTCTATACCACCGACTTGGGCACAGCGGTCAATGTGATTAAACTCACACAAGACTCAATGCTTGCGGTGCAGCCTGCAGTTCACAATATTCAACAAGACTATGCGCATTTATTTCATATACCACAGCGTCAATACACCTTAAGTTCAGGCGATATTCTTTCTATTTATTTATGGGCATATCCTGAAATTTCTGGGAGTAATTCTGATCCTAATAACGGTTATCAGATTGATTCACAAGGTTATATTCAGTTCCCGATTATTGGCCGCTACAAGGCTGCGGGTAAGTCGTTGACTCAAGTCAATCGTGAATTACGCAACCAGCTTTCACGTTATTTAAAAACGCCTGATGTTATTGTACGAGTTCTCTCCTATCAGGGCCAGCGCTATTCCGTTCAGGGCAATGTCATAAAAGGCGGTCAGTTTTATTTAAGTGATCAACCTGTCAGTGTTTACACCGCATTAGGTATGGCCGGTGGGGTCAATGCACAACAAGGTGATAATGCTTCTATGACATTGGTTCGTCAGGGGCGCAGTTATAATTTAAATACAGTAGAACTAGAAAAAGCGGGCCTATCCCTACATAACTTACTTATTCAACCCAATGACACCTTATATGTGAATAACCGTGAAAACCAGAAAATCTATGTGATGGGTGAATCCGGGAAAAACCAGCCCTTACCTATGCGTGATCAAGGTATGAGCCTGAGTGATGTATTAGGAGAAAGTCTGGGCCTAAATCCACTCTCTGCCAGCCGTAGTAAGGTTTATATTGTAAGAAGTCAACCAAATGCAGTTCATACTGAAGTCTACCAAATGGATTTGACCAGCATTGCCGACTTTGGCCTAGCCAATCAATTTAAAATGCGCAGTAATGATATTGTCTATGTCGATGCGACAGGTTTAGTCCGTTGGCAACGTATTATTAGTCAAATTGTCCCTTTTTCTAATGCTATTTATGACTTAGAGCGCTTGGGGGACTAATGAAAATTAAGAATATTTTGGTAGTTTGTATTGGCAATATTTGCCGTAGTCCTATGGCCGAATACTTTTTAAAACAGGAATATCCGCATTTACAGATTGAGTCTGCCGGGATTGCCGGAGTCGTTGGACATACAGCCGATGAAAAAGCCAGTCTATGCATGCAACGTTTTGGGATTGATATGAGTCCTCATATTGCGAAAAAACTCAATGCTGAGCTGATTAAAAAAGCTGATTTGGTTCTTGTGATGAGTCAAAATCAACAAAAACATATCGAACAGACCTGGCCATTTGCCAAAGGTAAAACATTCAGACTTGGCCACTGGCAAGGAAAAAATGTTGCCGACCCTTATCAGCATGATCAAGCATTCTTTGATGAAACTTGCCAACTCATTCAAGACTATATTGCTGACTGGAAAAAATATATTTAAGTTTTTTAATATTTTCACTTTTTGATATTTAAATTATGAGCCAAACCGCCAACACTGAAGACACCATTGACTTGAAGGAATTATTTTTTTCCTTACTTGCACAATGGAAACTGATTGCCCTATGTATTATTTTAAGTTTGGTCTGTGCCTTACTCTACTTAAGAACCACACCGGATACCTACGCGGTAGATGCGATGGTTCAAGTTGAAGACAATAAAGGAGCTTCAGCGGCCTTATTAGGCGACTTATCCAGTATGATGGAGCAAAAATCCCCTGCTCAAGCTGAAATTGAAATTTTAAAATCACGTTTGGTGCTCGGTACAGTCATCGATCGTTTAAATCTCAATATTCGTGTATCCGGTACAGAAGACAGTTTCTGGAATCGTTTAATCACCAAGCATGAATATGCGACAGAATATTCAGAAAAATCGGTATTATTCAAAGACAATCAAAAAAGTTTTGATATCCGCCATTTTGAAATTCCACAATATTTTCAGGATAAAAATTTAATCCTGAGTTTTGAATCAGGAAAATATAACCTGACAGATTCTGTCACAAATCAAATCGTTTTCTCGGCACCTTTGAATCAGATCAGTCAATTACAATCAGAATATGGTCTCTGGAAAGTGGCTATTTTTAGCCAAGACAGTTTTGATGCAGCCTACAATATTCGAAAGCAAAGCCTACCTGCTGCCATGCAAACTTTAACTGCCAGCTACGTAGTGGCTGAAAAAGGAAAATCGACAGGTGTATTAGGTCTAAACTACCAAGGTGAAGACAAACAACACATCACTCAAGTCTTGAATGCCATTCTTACAGCTTATAGCCAGCAAAATATTGAACGCCGTTCGGCTGAAACTGCTCAAACCCTGAAGTTTTTAGAAGATCAACTCCCTGAGCTAAAACAGCAACTTGATGTTGCAGAGCGCGAATTCAACCGATTCCGTCAGCAGTATAATACGGTTGATGTGACCAAAGAATCAGAATTGTACTTAACCCAAAGTATTACTTTAGAAACACAAAAAGCCGAACTGGAACAGCGTGTTGCAGAAGCTGCAGCTAAATATACGGGTGAGCATCCGGTGATGCAGCAAATGAATGCCCAACTTGGTGCAATTAATAGCAAAATTGCAGAACTGGATGGGACTTTAAGACGTTTACCTGAGTTACAACGTCAATACTTACAATTGTTCCGTGAAGTCGAAGTTAAACAGCAGCTGTATACAGGACTATTGAATTCCTATCAGCAACTCCGGATTGCCAAAGCGGGTGAAATTGGCAATGTGCGTATTGTCGATACTGCAGTCGAGCCCATTGAACCCATTAAACCAAAGAAATTACAAATTCTAATTTTATCTATTTTCTTGGGCGCTTTCTTAGGTACATTACTCGCCCTACTACGTAATATGATGCGTTCAGGTATTAAAGATGCAACTCAAATTGAAAATGAGCTTGATTTGCCAGTCTATGCTACGGTGCCACGCTCTGTTATTCAAGAAAGCCGCATTAAACTATTGAAGAAGAAAAAGAATATTCCTATTCTTGCAGTTAAAGATAGCGGTGATATTGCGATTGAAAGTCTGCGTAGTATGCGAACAGCGATTCATTTTGCCTTAATGAATGCGACCAATAATGTGATTGCCATTTCTGGCCCCGCACCTGAAATTGGCAAATCATTCATTACCACTAACCTTGCTACTATTTTAGCACAAGGTGGGAAACGGGTCTTGGTGATTGATGGTGATATGCGTCGTGGTTATTTACATAAATACTTCAACGCCGAGGTACAGCCAGGTTTAGCGGAATTATTGAATCATCAAAATAGCTATGAAGATATTGTTCAAACTTCCACTGTAGACAACCTATATTTTGTCACTCGTGGTAAGAGTCCGGTTAACCCATCTGAACTATTAAGTACTGATCAATTCAAGACTTTCCTGGATCAGGCCTCTGCTCATTTTGATCATATCCTGATTGATACTCCACCTGTGCTTGCAGTGACCGATGGTATTATTATTGCGCAATATGCGGGTGTAAATTTATTGATTGCCCGTCATGGTAAAACACAAATCAAAGAGTTGGAAATCACTGTGAATCGTTTTGAACAGGCCAATGTCAAAGTTAATGGCGTGATTCTGAATGATGTACAAAAAGGGGCGGCTGGTAGCTATGGTTATAATTATGCTTATGCTTATACCGCAAATAAAGACAATGACTAATTCATTGTAAACCTTGATTTCACATCTTGCTTTAAGCAGGATGTGAAATCACCCTCTATTACATTTATCTCAAATGATCATCGTTGAAAAAATCAACTAAAAACCCTATCGTGGTTACAGTTTAAAACTCCTGAGAATCTACAAGAATGTTTAAATCAAAAACACTGCTCGCCAGCTTGGCATTAAGCTCCTCACTCACCTTTGCCCAAGGCATCGTTTTAAATGAGCAAAACCTGCGTACCGATTTAAACTGGTTAAATCAGCAAGGTGTGATTCAAATCAGCACTTCGACCTGGCCAATGAGTGGTGATGAAATTCAACGCGCCCTTTCTCAGGCAAAAATCAGCAATAGTAATCAACAAAAAGTCATTGATTCAGTCATAACTCACTTAAATACCAACAACCAGTTACTCAAAGCCTTCTTGTTTGCTGAGACAGATCAAAAAAATATTCCTCAAGTCTTTGGTGACCAGCAAAAAGCACAATACCAAGCAGGTATAGAGTTGAATACAGGCAATCAAAATTGGGATGCCAGACTTCGCGTAAATGCCGAAAAAGATCCCCAGATTGATAACGATCAAGATGTGAATGTGGAAGGGTCTTACCTGGCAGGTAAATTATGGAATCAATGGCTGATTGCTGGACAAATCCCGACCTACTGGGGACCTGGCCATGATGGCAGCTTAATTCGGGGTGATACCAGTCGTTCTGTTTATGGTGTGACCATGCAGCGTGCCGAACAGAATGCTTTTGCAAATAAATGGCTCTCCTGGATTGGACCTTGGCAATATCAAGCCTTTGCCGGACAACTAGATGACTATGATGCTGTACCTGATGCTAAATTAATTGGCTTACGTGTCACTGCACAACCTTTATCCTATTTGGAGCTGGGTGCATCACGTGCTATTCAATGGGGAGGTGAAGGACGACCTGAAAGCCTGAGCTCACTTTGGGATGCTTTTGTCGGTAATAAAGACAATGGTGGCACAGGTGAACCGGACCCATCCAATCAAATCGCCGGTTTTGATGCCCGCTTAAACCTGCAACCTTTAATGCAGATGCCGTTGGGTGTCTATGCGCAATATGTCGGTGAAGACGAAGCCGGTGGCTTACCAGCCAAAAAAATGTATTTGGCTGGGGTCGATTATTCTTCTAGCTATAATAATATACCTTTCCAGCTGTATACTGAATGGACAGATACCCGTACTAATGGTAGTGCTGATGGCATTTCATACAACCATCATGTTTATACCGATGGTTTTTACCAGCATGGTTACCCATTAGCACATGCGATGGGTGGTGATGGTCAAATGATTTCAGTAGGTGCTGATATTCGTTTCGATCGCCTGAATCGTGTTAATGCTCGAGTACTGTTTGCCAAGTTGAATGAATCCAACCGAACTACTAATTTAGCTTTTCCAGCACAAGATGAATTAAAAGCTGTTGATGTGAGCTGGACCCATTATTTACGTCCGGATATCCCACTGAAATTAAATGGCTGGATCAGCGATTCAGACCTACATGGTAATGATGGCGGTGCATCGATTGGAATTGAATTTCCTTTAGAAAAAGGCTTATTTTCCTACTAAGTTCTTTGCAAAATACAATGTCGGTTGGAGCAAGTATTGTTCCTAGACATTCTCTAACAATGATTAAATTCTAAAAAATTAAAAAACCAGCTATTGCTGGTTTTTTTATCTCTTTAAACTTCAACACAACTACGATGTCCTCTTGCTAAAAAACCACCCAATCTTCAAGATTTCTTAAAATTTTCTGCTAAGATGGAATGAACATCAACGATAACATTAGATTGGAATAATACATGAGCAAGGCCTTACCGATTGCTGTCGCTGTTCTTCTAGGCGGTGCCGCGCTAGTACCTGTTTACTATGCAACTCAAAACCCAGCTGCCCAAACCACAAAAGCATCTAAAGATGCCTCTGCTGTTTCTAAAATCAGCTATGCACTCGGTTATGAAGTCGCTCATCAAACTCCACCTGAGCTGGATATTAACAGCTTTGTGACAGGTGTTCGCGAAGGTCATGCCCGTACCGCTCCTGCTTATACTGAAGAAGAATTACAAGCAGCTTATGAGCAGTTCCAAAAAGAAATGCAGCAGAAGCAAGTCGACAGTGCCAAGCAGGCTCAAACCTCAAGTGATACTTTTCTGCTTGAAAATGCAAAAAAACCAGGGGTAAAAACTACAGCATCTGGTTTGCAATATTTAGTGACCAAAGAAGGTACAGGCAAACAGCCTGCAGCAACTTCAATTGTAAAAGTACATTACACAGGGAAATTAGTTGATGGTACGGTGTTTGACAGTTCGGTTGAACGTGGCGAGCCGATTGAGTTCCCACTCAATCAGGTAATTCCAGGCTGGACCGAAGGTCTGCAACTGATGAAAGAAGGTGGTAAAGCAACCCTGTATATCCCATCTAAACTCGGTTATGGTGAACAGGGCGTGCCAGGTACGATTCCTCCACACAGTACTTTGATTTTTGATGTGGAACTCATCGAAGTAAAATAATCCACAAAAAGGAGAGCAACGCGCTCTCCTTTATTTTGAGAATTAATCATGAAAATACAAACAAGTTTGATGGTTTTACTGCTGATTTCTGGCAGTCTGTTTGCCAAAGAAGTCACCAATAAAAGCCCTGAGGCTGAACAGGTCGGCTACAGCTTTGGTTATCTGATGGGAAAAAGTAATGCAGATTCCTTACAAGGCATTGATCTGGATGCCTTTAGTGTCGGTTTAAAAGCGGCAGCCGCTGGTAAACAGGCGACTTTAAGTGAAGAAGACATGGCGCGGGTCTTGACCCAATTTAAGCGTCAGGCTGAAGCCAAAGAGCTGATTACCCTGAAAAAGCAGGCGGATGAAAATGCCAAGATTGGTCAGGCTTTTCTGGCTGAAAATGCAAAAAAACCGGGTATAAAAACCACAAAATCAGGTTTGCAATATCAGATTCTTCAGGAAGGAAAAGGGAAATCGCCGAGCGCAAATAGTAATGTCCGCGTACATTATGAAGGCCGTTTGATCGATGGTACGGTTTTTGACAGCTCGATTGCCCGTAATCAGCCCGTGGTATTTCGTACCACCCAGGTCATTACTGGCTGGACCGAAGGTTTACAGCTGATGAAAGAAGGTGCCAAATATCGTTTCTTCATTCCGGCCGAACTGGCCTATGGACAGATTGGTTCAGGGGATGTGATTGAACCGAACAGTACTTTAATTTTTGATGTGGAATTACTGGAAATTATTAAATAATAAGTCCTATTTTTCCAGATATAAAATCAGAGAGGTTCTAGATTGACCTCTCTTTTTTATGGACTTAAGTATCAATGAATCACAGGTTTTCATGTCACATTCCGGTCAGTTTTGCTATGTTATGTTTTAATCAAGCAATTCAACAACAATAGAGGACGTCAGCATGGCAGCAATCAAGACCCGCGAAATTCATTATACTGCGCAGGATGGCAGCTCATTCATTGGTTATTTTGCCGCACCAGAAACAGATAAACCTGTTGCCGGTGTATTGGTCGCGCCAGAATGGTGGGGTCGGAATGAATATACCGAACAGCGTGCCCGTGAACTTGCAGAACATGGCTATGCGGCCTTGGCCATGGACATGTATGGTGACAAAAAAGTCACGACCAATTCTGATCAGGCATATCAGTGGATGATGCAGACTTTTGCAGATCCTGACACCATCGTCAACCGTGCAACAGCAGCCTTGAATGCTTTGGCAGCGCAGGATGAAGTTAATCCCGAAAAACTCGCTGCGATTGGTTTCTGCTACGGCGGCAAAGTTGTGCTGGATCTGGCCCGTTCTAATGCCCCATTAAAAGCAGTCGCGACTTTCCATGCCAATCTGTCTCCGAAAGCACCTGCTCAGGAAGGTCAGGTACAGGCGGAAATCCTGGTGCTACATGGCGAACTGGACAGTATGGTGACGCTGGATGATGTGGCCAGTTTCCGTGAGGAAATGCATGCTGCCAAAGTCGAGCATGAAGTAATTGTTTTTGAAAATGCCAAACATGGCTTTAGCAACCCGCTTGCGGATGAACGGGCCAAGGCCAATGGTGTGGATCTTGGTTACAATGCAGAAGCGGAACGAAAAAGCCTGGCAGCGATGTATGCCTTGCTAGACCGTCATTTGGCATAAATAGAAACAACTATCCGGCTTGTTCACAGGCTGAATATTTTAGATACTTCATGAAGAGAAGAAGATAAATCCTACCAGAGGAGAATGTGTATGATGGCTGAAACCAACTGCCCCTACTGCAATTTTGACGAATATGATGTCATTGCCAAAAATGATTATGGTGTGGTGTTGCCTGAACCGAATTCATTATCCGAAGGTCACTGTGTGATCATTCCATTGCGGCATGTGGCCTCGTTTTTCGAAGTGACCGATAAAGAACGTAAAAGTTTGATGTCTTTACTGGAACAGGCACGTAATGAACTGCAATTACGTTACCAGCCTGCCGGTTTTCATGTCGGCTTTATTGATGGTGAAGTATTTCAGGAAAAAGTAGAACATCTGCATATTCATATTATTCCGCGTTATGCAGGCAAGGCCTTGAAGCTGGATGAACGCTGGGGCATTAGCGACTAGATCTGTTCTGTTTGAAAAAATAAATGCTCTCCGGAGCATTTATTCTTATGAAAACAATATTCTATTTCAGTAGCTTCACATCTGCGTTTTTATCTTACTTTTCACATTCCCACCCTGCTGATTCCGCTATACTAGCTGCTGCTTATTCGGTTGCTAGGTGTTCATGTTTGTATTTTCAGATGCCCTGTTGGAATGGTTTGATGTGCATGGTCGTCACGACTTGCCCTGGCAGGTGACCGATGATCCCTATAAAGTCTGGGTCTCTGAAATCATGCTGCAGCAAACCCAGGTCAAAACTGTACTGCAATATTTTGAGCGATTTATCCAGCGTTTTCCAACTGTTCAGGACTTGGGTCAAGCCTCATGGGATGAGGTCGCACCCTACTGGGCAGGTCTGGGCTATTATGCCCGCGCCCGCAATCTGCATAAAGCTGCTGGCATCGTGACGGCACAGCAGCAGTTTCCTCAAACCCTGGAAGAATGGATGGCCTTGCCCGGCATTGGGCGTTCTACTGCTGGTGCCCTGATGTCACTCGGTTTACGTCAATATGGCGTAATCATGGATGGCAATGTCAAACGGGTATTGTCACGTTTCTTTGCTATTGAAGATGATCTGTCCAAACAGGTGCATGAGCGTGCCTTATGGCAACTGGCGGAACAGCTCTGTCCTATCGAGCGCAATCATGACTATACCCAGGCAATTATGGATCTGGGCGCGACCGTATGTACCCCGAAAAAGCCTTTGTGTCTGTATTGTCCGATGCAGCAGCATTGCAAGGCTCATCAGCAAGGACTGGAAAATGAATTGCCTTTCAAGAAGGTCAAAAAACCGGTTCCGGTACGCTCTGCTCAGGTCTTGCTAATCCAGTCCGGTACAGACTGGCTTTGGCAACAACGTCCCAATAGCGGTCTTTGGGGCGGTCTCTGGTGTCTGCCGATTATTGAAAATGAACATGAATTGGAACAGCGATGCCAACAGCTGAGCCTTAAAAATATCGTCAAAAAGACCCAGATTAGCCACAGTTTTACCCATTTTACCTGGCACCTTGAAGCGATTGTTTTTGCAGTAGAACAGGATCAGCAGGAACATCTGGCGATTGAACTGCAAGGCTGCTGGATGAGTCCGCAAACAGCAACCGAGGCCGGTATTCCGACTGCCATGAAAAAATTGATCACTAGCGTCAATCTGTGACATAGTCTGGACAAAGCAAAATATCGATCAGCTCAACATGAGCATTGCCAATATTTAAGGATGAATAAAGTGCGCCAATACCTTGCTTTGACGTGGATTGCTTTGATTGCTGTGCTGCTTGCTGCATGTAGCAGTACACCAAAAAAATCCCCTGCTGTACAGCTCAACCCTATCCTCGTGCAAAAACTGAAAAGTATGCGAGTGCCGTCCTCTCTGCCAGTCCCGGTGGCACGCATACAAGCACGTGAGTTAACAGATACCTGGGGTGCTTCGCGCAGTCGCGGACGCCTGCATGAAGGTATTGATATCATGGCTCCACGTGGAACCAAAGTCTTTAGCGCGACTGAGGGTCTGATTGCAGATTTACGTAACAACAATTTGGGTGGTAAAGTAGTCTGGATTCTAGGTCCAGGCGGCTCCTGGCATTATTATGCACATCTGGATGGCCATAAGCGTGGCTTAAAAGTCGGCGACTATGTCAAAAAAGGCCAGCTGATCGGTTATGTCGGCAATAGCGGCAATGCCCGGCATACTGCTCCCCATCTGCATTATGGAATCTATTTACAGGGCAAGGGCCGCGGTGTGGTCAACCCTTATCCCTATTTACGTTAATTTTAGGATATTTACATGTCAGAAGCGTTGATCAATCGTCTGGTAGAATTTGCTGAATCAGGCAATCAACAAAAAATTGTATTGAATGGTCAAACTTACCAGGGCTGGGTGATGGAAATTACCGATGACGCGCTTCTGATTAGTACCGGTTATGCCGACAAGGCCGGTAAAGACATGTGGATTCAATTTAGTGATCTGAATCAGGCTGAACTGTCTTACTGGGACAATCAGCAGGATCAGTGGACTATTTTTAAATTATAAAAGCATAAAAATAAGGAGCATCGCATGACTGTGCAACGCTGTGGCTGGTGCTCCAATGATCCGCTATATATCACCTATCATGATCAAGAATGGGGACAGACACAGTATGATGAAGCACGGCTGTTTGAAATGCTGTGCCTTGAAGGTCAGCAGGCCGGTTTAGCCTGGATTACTGTCCTCAGAAAGCGTGAAGCGTATCGTGAACATTTTTTTCAATATTCTATTCAATCTATCGCCTCACTTACAGATCAACAACTTCAACTAAAACTTGAAGATGCTAGCCTGATACGGCATCGTGGCAAGCTGAATGCCATTCGGGAAAATGCCCAAGCCTGGCTGAAACTGCAACAGCAAGGGATCAATCTTGTGGAATGGCTCTGGTCTTTTGCCCAGCAACCGCGACTGAATAATGATGTTGTGGATTATCGGCAAGCACCCGCACAGACCATTGAGAGCCAGCAGATGTCTAAAGCCCTTAAACAGGCCGGTTTTAAATTTGTCGGGCCCACCATTTGCTATGCCTTTATGCAGGCTGTTGGTATGGTCGATGACCATGAAAATCATTGTGAATTTAAAACAATATCCCCGCATTTACATAAGAGCTGAAATCATGTCGAATAATATTATTCAAGCTTATGCAGCCATGTCCGCAGGTGCGGAACTCGAACCATATCAGTTTGATGCCGGAGAACTGCAGCCGCGTCAGGTCGAAGTGAAAGTAGAATACTGCGGCCTCTGTCATTCCGATATTTCAGTGATCAATAATGACTGGGGTTCATCCGTCTATCCAGTCGTGGCTGGACACGAAATTATTGGCACCATCACCCATCTGGGTGTAGAAGCCAAAGGCCTGAAAGTTGGGCAACGGGTGGGTATCGGCTGGACAGCGGAAAGCTGCCAATATTGCGATCCTTGTATTTCGGGCCAGCAGGTACTGTGTACTGGCGGTCAGGTGGCTACCATTGTCGGACATGCCGGTGGTTTTGCCGACAAAGTGCGTGCCGGCTGGCAATGGGTCATTCCTCTACCTGAAGATCTTGATCCTGAAAGTACCGGCCCCCTGCTCTGTGGCGGGATTACCGTATTTGATCCAATCCTGAAACATCAGATTCAAGCTATTCATCATGTTGGCGTGATCGGGATTGGTGGTTTAGGTCATATCGCGATTAAATTGCTCAAAGCTTGGGGCTGCGAGATTACCGCTTTCACTTCAAATCTGGATAAAACCGATGAGCTGAAAGCCATGGGCGCTGACCATGTGGTGAACAGTCGTGATGTCGCTGCATTAAAAGCCCAGCGTGGCAAGTTTGATTTATTACTGAGTACTGTCAATGTTACCTTGAACTGGCAGGCTTATCTGGCAACTTTGGCGCCGAATGGCACTGTGCATATGCTAGGTTTACCACTTGAGCCGATGCAGATTCCGGCTGGCATGCTGATTGGCGGAGCTAAATCAGTCACCGGTTCACCGACAGGTTCACCGGCGGCATTACGTCAGTTACTCCAATTTGCTGCACGTAAAAATATTGCCCCACAAATTGAAGTTTTCCCGATGTCACAACTGAATCAGGCGATTGAACATCTGCATTCTGGCAAAGCTCGTTACCGGATTGTACTTAAAGCGGATCTTACAGCTTAAATCCTGCCTATTTTTAGCCGTTAAAAAGACCCAGCAATTGGGTAATGCCAGTCAGTTAAGAAATTGACTGGCATTTTCTTTTTTAAATTCAGGATTATATTTAATAGGTGGGAAAGTCATCCGCAACTGTTCGAGGCAGGACTACATTAAAAAATGATTGTTTCTGCGACAAATTTACTAATGGATGCTGGCTGACGAGTTTTGTGGGGAGGACTATTGCTCTGCAAGATGCCTTCCTGGCGAAGCTCCGCTTATCATTTGAGCGAAACCAAAATAACAAATGATATTGCAAATATTTGATTTAAAAAGTTAAAAATTTCTCGTGAACGACTGAAAAGTTAAAGAAACTATTTCTAAATTCCTTAACTGATCAGCATTACAGCAATTGGGTCTTTTTTATCAAATGGAGCGTAAAATGCTGTCTTTCAGGTCAGAGATATAAGAGACACGACATGAAATGTCGTTTAATTTTTAAGAATCAATAATTTTAATTTAACATGAGCTAATATAAGCCTATGAAAACACTTAAATTACGCATAAAAGACAAACATTGCAAGGTGCTAAATCAGTTAGCATCCGAGGTGAACTTTGTCTGGAATTATGTGAATGATTTAAGTTTCAAACACCTTACAAGAACAGGTGACTTTTTCTCAGCATTTGATATGACTAAATACACAAAAGGAACTTCAAAACTGTGTGGTTTGCATAGTCAAACAGTACAAGGGATAACAGAAGAATATGTTAATAAAAGAAGACAGCACAAGAAAGCAAAGCTGAAATGGCGTGTAAGTAATAAGAAGTCGGCAAGACGTTCACTTGGTTGGATACCATTTAAAAAAGTAGCGATTAAATATGCTGATGGATATGTGCAATATGGCAAGTATCAATTCAAACTGTGGGATAGCTACGGTATAAGTAAATACAGCGTTAGAACAGGCTCATTCGTTGAGGATAGTCGTGGGCGCTGGTACGTGTGCCTTGTTGTCGATTCACCCAAGCAAGACAAACCAACTGTAACTCAAGCGATTGGTATTGATCTTGGTCTAAAAGACATTGCTACCTGTTCAGATGGTACGGTCATTTCAAATCCCAAGTTCTATCAAAAATACGAGCAGAAATTAGGGATTGCTCAAAGAGCAAAAAATAAAAAACGTGTACGTGCATTTCACGCCAAGATTGCGAATTGTCGAAAAGACCATTTGCACAAAGCAAGCACCATGCTTGTGAAAGAAAATGCATTGATTATTGTTGGTGATCTGAGTGCCAAGAAACTTGTAAAAACCAAAATGGCAAAATCGGTTTTAGATACAGGGTTTTCAGCACTTAAAACAATGCTCAAGTATAAATGCGAGAACGCAGGGGTATTGTTTGAAGAAGTGAGTGAGAGGTTCACAACCCAAATCTGTTCGTGCTGTGGTGAGATCACCGCAAGCAGTCCGAAAGGTAGAGCAGATTTGCGAATAAGAGTATGGGAATGTGAATGCGGTAGTTTAAATCAACGTGATTTAAATTCTGCTAAGAACATACTTGCGCTTGGGCATAAGCGTCTAGCAGTAGGAATCACCTCCGTTTTAGGGATGTGAGGATGTCAATGCAGGGCTTCAGGCAAGACCGCAATAGGTGAAGGCTTGGCCAGCTCGGTCTTCATTTTCTGCAGCATCTGATAAGGCTGCTGTTGCACAAACATATTTACGAAGGTCAAAGGAATGGAACCTTCCGGATTGGCATAACCATAGGTTGAAACCTTGACCTTATTATTAGCCAGTTTCTGAAAAGTCCAGTCGCCCTGATAATCAGTTAAACGCACATAATCCGGGTTTAAAGGATAGCCACTCTGGATGGCTTTATTCTTGATGGTGATCTGACCATTGGTTTCCTTGATCATCTTGCCCTGTACAATCAGGTCACGGTCTCTTAAGGGAAATGGAAAATCCAGCACCATATACAGGGTAAAGTCACCTTTTTTATCATCGCGGGACAGGACCTTGATGCTACCCATATAGGGAACCCATTGCACGGCATGCTCGACATTCAGAATCAGGGACACGGCATTTTCAACGGGCGCAGTATAGGTGGTTTCAGCTTTATAGAGAAAGACCGGGTTTTGTTCATTCTGGTAAGTCCAGACCTTGATATTATTTTTATGAATACTGAGTTTAGGCGTCCCGACAGGCTTTGCCTGTGCAATGGCACCAAGCGCCACTGCACAGAGCAGGAAAATCATTTTTTGCATTTTTTATTCGTCTTATTTTAGTTTTATACTTTTTTATAAATGATTTTGACTTGGTTTTAAACCTGAATATCGTTAAAACCAAGCACGTCTTTCATATCATATTTACGCGCTTCACGGCCCACCACCCAGGCAGCAGCACGTACTGCACCGCTCGCAAAGTTCATGCGGTTAGTCGCTTTATGAGTAATTTCCACACGTTCCCCATCGGCAATAAACATTGCAGTATGTTCACCGACAATATCGCCACCGCGAATGGTCTGGAAGCCAATGCTCTTACGCTCACGCGGCCCGGTATGACCTTCACGGCAATACACTGCATCTTCTTTCAGGTCACGACCCAAAGTTTCCGCAATCGCCTCACCCCACATTAAAGCTGTACCCGATGGCGCATCTACTTTGTGACGGTGATGTGCTTCAATCACTTCGATATCAACCGTATCGCCAAATACTTTAGAGGCCAGTTCAAGCAGTTTGATCGAAACGTTCACACCCACTGAATAATTCGCTGCATAAACTACAGGAGTTTCCGTCGCAGATTGATCGAGATAGGCTTTTTGCTCATCATTCATACCCGTCGTACCAATCACGATGGCGACACCGGCTTCACGGCAAATTTTCAGATGATTGACGGTCGCTGTTGGCGCAGTGAAATCAATCACGACATCACAGTCTTTGACTACATCGGTAAGGCTACCCACGACCTTAACACCTGTTGCGCCAATTCCGGCAAGTTCGCCAGCATCTGCGCCTAATAGTGTACTTTCAGGGCGTTCTACCGCAGCCGCCAATTGATAACCTGCTTCATGCACAGC
This sequence comes from Acinetobacter sp. CIP 102136, assembly GCF_000369685.1. GTDB lineage: Bacteria > Pseudomonadota > Gammaproteobacteria > Pseudomonadales > Moraxellaceae > Acinetobacter > Acinetobacter fasciculus. Next base: position 43,863 of record NZ_KB850140.1, on the reverse strand, counting down.
CTGAATAAGGATACGCCCCATACGACCGCCTGCACCCAAGATCCCAATGCGTGGTGTAGCTGACATAACATAGTCCTGATGTTGATCCAAAATTGCTCTTACTATAGCAAAACTGCGGAATAACACTAAGATGCATTGCATAAAAATCAATGAAAATACTCAAAGATCGAAATCACTGATATTGATAAGAGTTTCAATCCGGTCTTTGGAATTATGGGCTAGATCTCATCCAGGTCGTCGGATATGGATCAATAGCACGCATGAACCTAACCCTCTTCAAAAAGCAGCTTTCAAATCAGATGAAGAACATTCAAGCTTCGGGGGCAGATTAGGATCGTCTAGAGTTTTTATTGTCTTTCAATTCAGCTCAGCTTATCTCTCACTGAAGCGATGAACCTAAGTCACTTAGGAATGATCTATACGATTTTGAAAATTTTTCCACTTAAGGTACTTTGAAAGCACATTTCAAAACTGGGACGAATATCTTCACCATCTACAGTGATATGTTTTATATTGGAATGAGATTGTGTTTTAGAAAAATGATGATCGACTGTTGCTTGAATAGCCTGTTGAGCCCCAAACTGATCCTTTACACTGATACTTTGTTTAAGCATATCTATACCTTTAATAATAGTTAAAGTGGCAAAATATCCACTAAAAATTTGATGTTTGTTAATTTTATCTTTAAATAACTTTATGATTTAGCTTAAATAATTGATTTAGAGAAGTATAGAATGTACGGCCATCTAAGTTTAAATCTACCTCAACTCCAGAGGAAAGAAGAACTCTTTTACCCACTTCAATTCTTTTTAAACCCTGACGTGTATTTTGCATTTTATTGAGAGGAATTAACGAAACAATAATTTCAGTACCATTTTTAGATTTTGCAATTAAATCATTTATTTTTAACAACTTGAATCCTGTTTTTCTAAAGATTTTTCCAATTTGGAAAATAACTTAAAATTAAATTTGAACGATAAAAAAAGCACTTATTAAGTGCTTTTTTTTACTGTTTATTCTTACTTAGATAGCAACAATATTTACAGCATTCGGTCCTTTTTGACCTTGAGCTACACTGAATTCAACCAGTTGGCCTTCCATTAAGGTTTTAAAACCTGAACTGGCGATTTCGCTGAAATGAGCAAAAACATCTGGACCTGATTCTTGTTGAATAAAACCAAAACCTTTAGTTTCGTTGAACCACTTTACAGTACCTTTAACAACATTTGAGTTTGACATAATATATCCTACTAATTTTTTAATAATTTTTAGTCAATTTATTGACTGAATATAACTTTGAAATAATAAAGAATGAGACTTAAAATCTGAAAAAAACGAAGGATTATGACTAAAACTGCGATACTTAAAGAAGATTTACCGAAACAAGACTTTTTTCTAGTTAAGTTAACTATACACGAAAAATTTAATTAATCAAGTTTTCTTATATATATATTTATTTTATTTATTAAAAAATGAAATTTTAAAAATTTATAGTGATTTCAATAAGATTAAGCTTTCATTGTCATGATAACAAAATAAGAGTAATCTGCTGTACTGGTAAATTTGATAAGTAATGAATGCGATTATATAGCTCTGTAATAACAATATTGGCCTTTTTAATTTCGGGAATGATGCTTTTTTCTCACTTACAAAATATCTATCACCCTCCAAATTTGGACTCATACTTTCTATTTAGATAATGAAATATAAAAATAGAAACCGCTTTTTAGGCGGTTTCTGTTTTTAAGCGATACCTATCAACTAATAAATAGCATCTTCTAATCTAGAGTATCTTATCTACATAATAAAAAAGGACGCCTCAGCGTCCTCTTTTACTTTCACTCAATTAATCAAACAAGCGATCAAAGAATGATTTTTTCTTTGGTGAGGACTTGCTGTCTTCCCCATCCATGGTTTCTTGCAGTTCTTTTAACAGTTCACGTTGACGTGCACTTAAATTCACTGGAGTTTCCACCACAATACGGCACAGCAAGTCACCTTGCATGCTGGTACGTACCGGTTTAACACCCTTACCACGTAAGCGGAACAATTTACCCGTTTGCGTACCTTCAGGAATTTTCAAGCTAACACGACCATCCAGCGTAGGAATCTGAACTTCCTTACCTAAGGCTGCATCAGCAATCGATACCGGCACATCCATATACAGATCAGCGCCATCACGCTGGAAGATTTCGTGCTCACGCACCACCACTTCTACGTACAAGTCACCTGACTGACCATCACGGATTGCTTCACCCTTACCGGTCAAGCGTACGCGGTCGCCATTGTCCACGCCCGCAGGAATAGTGACTTCCAAGGTTTGCTGACGATCTGACACCCCTGAACCATGACATTTATTACATGGGTTCTTGATGATCTTGCCCTGACCGCGACAGGTACTACAGGTTTGCTGTACCGAGAAGAAACCTTGCTGCATACGCACTTGACCCGCACCATGACAGGTACGGCAGGTTTCCACATCGTTTGGATTTTTTGAACCTTTACCATCACAGGCATCACACGGTGCCGGTGCAGTAAAGGTAATGGTTTTCTTGACGCCTTTGACCGCTTCTTCCAGAGTCAGTTCCATCACATAGCGTAAGTCCGAACCACGGCGTGCACGTTGCTGGCCACGACCACCGCCGCCACCAAAAGCACCACCGAAAATATCACCGAACTGGTTGAAAATGTCTTCTGCGCTGAAACCACCGCCGAAGCCGCCACCGCCGCCCATACCACCCTCAAAGGCCTGGTGGCCCATACGGTCGTACATGCTGCGCTTTTCACCATCAGAGAGCACTTCATAGGCCTCTGCTGCTTCTTTGAATTTCTCTTCAGCTTCAGCATTATCCGGGTTACGGTCTGGATGATATTTCATCGCCAACTTACGGTAGGCTTTTTTGATTTCATCATCACTAGCGGTTTTAGCGACGCCCAAAACCTCATAATAATCACGTTTAGCCATGTCTGGCGATGCTCCTCACGGAATTTTATTTAATATTCAACTGAGGTCTGAAATTGGGGTCAAACCGAGTTTTACAAGGGGAAATATGAAAAAAATTATACGCTTTAGAACACAGCTTTGTTTTGAGAGAATTTATGGATGCCTTTAAACCAGGCATTGATCAGGAAAATAAAAGCAATAAAGCTGAAAATCACTCCGGTCACCACACAGGCTTTGACCCATAACTGGCTGTCCCAGGCAAAGAAAAACAGGGGAATAAACCACAGCGCAGCGAAGATCGCCAAAATGGTATAAATCACGATATTGCGCATGATCCACAGCGCCTGTGCCTGTAACCAGACCTCGGCATAATCAACTTGAGCGACTTTACGTGCGAACCAGTAGGCCAATAGTCCACTAAACAGGGTAAATAAGGCCAAAAACATGAAGACATAAGCCATCGCTACGGAACGTCGCATCTTGGTTAATGTATCTTGAGTCATGTTCGGTTCAACCTCGTTACCGTATTGGCAGCTCGGCCAATGCAGCAATTACTTATTTTTTTAAATTATAAAAATCTCAGGTGCTACTATATTGAAAATTTCCGAATTTCGCACCTGAAATTATGACAAATTTAAACAGAATTTAAACTTTTTTCACTTTAAACCACTGTGCATATAGTGCAGGCAGGAAAAACAGGGTTAATAATGTTGCCACAATCAACCCCCCCATAATTGCCACTGCCATCGGCCCGAAAAAAATACTCCGCGACAAAGGAATCATAGCCAGTACAGCAGCCAGTGCGGTTAATACAATCGGACGACAACGGCGTACCGTGGCATTGATGATGGCATCCCACTGCGACTCTCCGGCCTGAATATCCTGCTCGATCTGGTCAATCAGAATGAGCGAATTGCGCATAATCATTCCCGATAATGCAATCGTTCCGAGCATCGCAACAAAACCGAAAGGTTTATTGAAAATTAACAGGAATAACACCACTCCGATAATGCCCAAAGGTGCAGTCAGGAACACAATAAAGGCCCTTGAGATGCTCTTGAGCTGAATCATCAATAAAGTCATGACGACTGCGAGGAATAAAGGCATGCCGGCATTCACCGAGTTCTGCCCGCGAGCAGATTCTTCAACAGTACCCCCCACTTGCAGCAGATAGCCATTCGGCAGCTCTGCCCGGATTTTTTCCAGTGGCTCTTTGAGTTCATTGACCACAGTAGCGGGCTGCAACTTACTACGAATATCGGCACGCACAGTAATGGTCGGCAAGCGGTTACGATGCCAGATCAGACCTTCCTCAAAGCTGTATTCTATTTTGGCCAGCTGCGCCAAAGGTACCGAGGGACCACGTGACGTCGGTATCGCCAGACTGCTTAAAGAAGCGACATCAACGCGTTCAGCCTGAGCACCACGCAAACGGATCTCGATCAGTTCACGTTTTTCACGATACTGATCAATGCCGGCCCCCAAAATCGAGCTGTTGAGTACATTGGCCAGTTCACTGCTGCTCACCCCCAACTGACGGGCACGATCCTGATCAATCTGCAATTTGATGACTTTGCTCGGCTCGCCCCAATCCAGATGTACATTGGTGGTATTTGGATTTTCTCCCACGGTGGCTGCAACTTTCTGCGCCCATTCACGGACTAATTCTAGGTCTTCACCCGATACCCGGAACTGTAGTGGATAGCCCACAGGCGGGCCATTTTCTAGCAAGGACACCCGGGTACGGACTTCTGGCAATAACTTTCGAATCTGGTCACTTAAGGATTTGCGGATTTCATTACGGTCTTCCAGCGATGAAGCCAATACCACAAACTGGGCAAAACTGGTTTGCGGCAACTGCTGATCGAGCGGTAAATAGAAACGCGGCGATCCCATCCCGACATAGGCCACATAGTTATCAATCCCCTCTTGTTTTGATAAAAAGGCTTCGACTTTTTTTACTGCAGCTTCAGTGGCTTTCAGTGATGCACCTTCTTCAAGTTTGAGATCCACCAGAATTTCAGCCCGGTTCGAGGGCGGAAAAAACTGCTGCGGCACCAGTTTAAACATTAAAATAGACAGGATAAAAATTCCGACCGTGGCAGCAATGACAGTTTTACGATAGGTCACACAGGCATTGACCCAACGACGAAAGCTCTGATAAAACCGGGTTTGATAAGGGTCATAATGTTCACCGGCATGATGCACAATCGGCTGAGGTTCTGGCTGTTTGCGTAGACGTGCCCAGAGACGCTGATACCACGGCGCTTTCTGAATTAAATCCTTGTTGAAATCCGGCAGAAGTTTATCGCCTAAATATGGCACAAACAGTACCGCGGCAATCCAGGACACCAGCAATGCAATGGTCACCACCTGGAAAATGGAACGGGTATATTCCCCGGTACTCGAAGCTGCAGTGGCGATCGGCAGAAAACCGGCAGCGGTAATCAGGGTCCCGGTCAGCATAGGAAAAGCCGTGGTGCGCCAGGCATGCCCGGCCGCCTGTAAACGGCTATAACCCTGCTCCATTTTAATCGCCATCATTTCAATCGCGATAATGGCATCATCGACTAGCAGACCGAGGGCCAGAATCAGCGCCCCCAAGGAAATTTTATGCAGTCCGACATCAAACAGCTGCATACCGGCAAAGGTCATGGCCAGCACCAGCGGAATCGAGAAAGCCACCACCAGACCGGTCCGGAAACCGAGCGAGAAAAAACTGACCAGCAATACGATAATCACCGCTTCTGCCAGCACTTTCATAAATTCGTTAATACTGCGTTTAACTGCCACCGGCTGATCGGAGACTTTTTGCAGCTCCATGCCGAGTGGCAGAGCTTTTTGCAGGCGGGCGAATTCCTGTTCCAGATTTTTACCCAAGGCAATGATGTCCCCACCCTTGCGCATCGATACAGCAATACCAATGCCGTTTTCGCCCATAAAGCGCATCCGGGGCTGTGCCGGATCACTAAAGCCTCGATAGACTTCTGCGACATCTCCCAGCTGAATAGTTTTGCCATTGACCAGCAGCGGCATCTGTCTTAATTCTTCAACACTGTTTAATGCACCACTGACCCGCACCTGAATCCGGTCTGAACCGGTTTCAAAAAAACCGGACTGGGTGGTGGCATTTTGCTGCTGCAGGGCTTGCTGAATCGCCATGACTGGAACGCCCAGCTGAATGGCCTTGGTATTGGAAATCTCAATCCAGATTTTCTGGTCTTGTAGGCCAATCAGCTCAACTTTGGCAACATCTTTGACCCGTTGCAGTTGCAGCTGTAAGCGGTCGGCGTATTCCTTGAGGGTCGCATAGTCAAAATCTTTACCCTTGAGCACATAAATATTGCCAAAGGTGTCGCCAAATTCATCATTAAAGAACGGCCCTTGTACCCCTTGTGGCAATTCATGCCGGATATCGCCCACCTTCTTGCGCACGTTATACCAGACATCAGCGACATCTTTCGAAGCCAGGGAATCCTTGGCAACAAAAGTCACCATGGATTCACCCGGACGCGAATAGGCCATGATGCGGTCATACTGTCCCGTGGTCATCAGTTCCTTTTCAATCCGGTCAGTGACCTGTAGGGATACTTCTTTGGCACTGGCACCCGGCCAGTAAGTCTGGATCACCATGACTTTAAAGGTAAAAGGCGGATCTTCACTTTGTGACAGTTTGGAATAAGAGACGATGCCGATCAGACCCAGCAGGATCATGAAATACAGCACCAGACCTTTATTTTTTAACGCCCATTCCGACAGGTTAAAGTTCATGCTTAACTCCCTGCCTGAATGGTCACACGACGGTTTTCACGATCAATCGGATTGATTTTTTGCTGGTTACGCAGCAGATGTACGCCGCCAATCACCACATAGTCTTCCGGCTTCAGGCCACTGAATACAGGAACACTGTCCCGGCCATAGGCACCGAGCTGGACCGGGACTTTACGTAAGGTATGATCCGGCTGGACCACCATGACATAAGCCTGCTGATCCGTTGCCGAGACACTAGATAGCGGCACACTGAGCATATTATCGCGGCTGTGCTGAAAAAATACCCGGGCACTTTGTCCCAGCTGGATCTGGCCATTGCCTTCACGTAAGGAAACTTTAACCCTGAAGGTACGCGACTGGTCTGCTGCCGGTGAAATCTCGCGAACAAAAGCGGCAAATTTTTCTTCAGGTTTGGACCATAATGTCACTGTAGCTGCCTGTCCAACCTTGATCTCCGAAATAGCCTGTTCCGGTACGCCAATTACCACTTCACGCTCACCGGCAATCGCCAGTTCATACGCCGCCTGCCCGGCAGCCACCACCTGTCCTGTTTCTATATTGCGTGCAGTGATCACGCCGTTTCTGGTGGCAATCAGCTGGTTATAAGCAGTCTGGTTTTTAGCGGTATCGTAGTTGGATTGTGCCTGTTTCAGATTTGATAGGGCGGTCTTGTACTGGTTTTCGATCGCGTCATATTGTGAGCGGCTCACGGCATTGGATGGCAATAACTGCTTGAAACGTTGTAATTCATCCTGAGCAATCTTAGTAGCAGACTGCGCGCTTTCCAGCTGGGCACGTGCTGCATTCAGCTGCAGCTGGGCATCTTTGACATCCAGAGTTGCCAGGACTTGCCCGGCTTTGACCTGGTCACCCACATCAGCGAAGCGCTGGGTCACCTGCCCAGCGACCCGAAATGCCAGCGCCGTTTGCTGGCGTGCCTGCACATCACCGGCATAACTTTTTAATTCATGCTGTGAAGTGGTGGGTGTCGCCACCATGACAAAGGGAACTTCCTGTTGTGCTGCAGCAGTATCTTTGCTGCACCCGCTTAAAGTCACGCTGCAAAGCACCACCATGCCAGCCAATACGCTGTAAATCCTGCTCATCTTATTCGCTCTTATCTGATCGTCTTTTTTAGGGCAAACTATGCTGATATATTGAATTGCTTGTTTTTTAATTAATATACCATCCGGTACACTAATTAAAACTCAAGCTTCAAAGCAATGACCGTATTGACTTTTTTGGAAGAAATTGTGCAAATACCTGTAGGACGACCCAAGGATCTGGAAAAGCGTCAGCGCATCCTCAGCGTGGCCAAAGCGCTGTTTTTAGCGCATGGCTATCATGCCTCCAGCATGAACCAGATTGCACGTGAGGCAGGTGTGACCAAGCTGACGGTGTATAACCATTTTCAGGACAAGGCGACCCTGTTTAGCTGTGCGATTGAGGATACCTGTGAAGCCATTCTGCATGAACATCCTCAGCTCTTGCAGCCGAGCAGTGACTTTGCGCAGGAGTTTTATCAGGCCTGTCAGCGCGCTTTAAATATTATTAATTTACCAGAAGCGATCAAGCTGGACCTGTTACTGATGGAACTGGCCTCGCAGCAAAGTCCTCTGGCAGAACAGTTTTATGAGGCCTCGCATAGCAAACTGGATGCAGTCTGGAATGATTTCTTTGCTCTGGCCCAACAGTACAGCTTTATTCAGGTCGATCTTCCAGAAAAACAGACCGAGCTGATCGTGTCCCTGCTGACCGGAACCCGTCATCAGAAAATCCTGCTGGGTCTCAGCCCTCCCCCTTCAAGCGCAGAACAGCAACAGATCATTAGCGAGGCCATTGAACTGTTTATGCTGAAATATGCTCTGCCTGACTAAAGCCTTCTCTTAGGATCGAGCACCGATAACCATATGTGGCCTAAAATTTGCTAAAAAAGCAGCCAATGCTCTGCAACTTTTGTATCTAAGGGACTTGGATTGTCATGCAGTCGCGGTATAGTCAAAGCATGCATGTGAGGGAATAAAAAATGATTCAACAGATTGATGCACCACTACGCGAAGACGTACGCTTACTGGGTAATTTGCTTGGGGAAACCTTAAAATTACATGCCGGGCAGGATTTGTTTAATCAGATCGAGCAGATCCGTGCCCTATCCAAAGGCGCTCGCGATGGACAGGTCGAAGCAGAAAAACAACTGGAACAACTATTTTTGAGTCTAGAAGATGCAGAAATCCTGCCGCTGACCCGCGCCTTTACCCACTTTTTAAACTTTGCCAATATTGCCGAACAATATCATGTGGTACGTCGTCGCCGTCAGAGCGAGTTTGATGACACTGCAGAATCGCCCAATCCTCTGGTGCCTTTATTTGAAAAATTTAAACAGCAGGAGATTTCTGCCGATACGCTGTATCAGCAAATCTGTGAACTGAAAATTGAACTGGTTCTGACCGCGCATCCCACAGAAGTCAGCCGCCGTACCCTGATTCAAAAATATGACGGTATCAATAATGCCCTGTCCAAATTTGACCAGCAGAAACTGACTCCACGTGAACGTCAGGCAGTTCTGGCCGATCTGAAACAGCTGATCAGCTCCGCCTGGCAAACCGATGAAATCCGTCAGCATCGCCCGACTCCGATCGATGAAGCCAAATGGGGTTTTACCACCATTGAGCAAACCTTATGGAATGCAGTACCGAAATTTATCCGTGAACTAAATGGCATGGTGCAAGCGCAATGTGGCCAGAACCTGCCCTTAGATGTCGCACCCGTACGTTTTGCCTCATGGATGGGTGGTGACCGCGACGGCAACCCGAATGTGACCCATACCGTCACCCAGGAAGTGCTGTGGCTGTCGCGCTGGAAAGCAGCCGACCTTTATGTACGCGATATTGAAAACCTGCGCTGGGAACTGTCTATCCAGCAATGTAGCCCGGAAATTTCCGAAGCCTTGGGCCAGCCCCATCCTGAACCCTACCGTGAATATTTACGTGACACCCGTACCCGCCTGAAAGCCACACGGCACTGGCTGGCAGAAAAATTAAAAGGCAATGATGCCGATGACAGTCTGGTGATTAAAAGTAAAGACGAACTTTTACAGCCACTCCTGACCTGCTACCGTTCGCTGATGGACTGCAATCTGGCCGAAATTGCCAATGGCAGCCTGCTGGACTTTATTTACCGGGTCAACAGTTTTGGGATCGAACTGCTAAAACTGGATATCCGTCAGGAATCGGGTCGTCACCGTCAGGCGATTTCTGCGATTACCGAATATTTAGGACTGGGGAATTTTGAAACCTGGACTGAACAGGCACGGCAAAACTTTTTACTGCAAGAGCTGCAAAGCAAACGTCCGTTGCTGCCAAAACATCTGAATGAGCCAGCAGGCAGCCTGATTGAACATCCGGATGTACAGGAAGTGTTTGCCACCATGCGTACGCTAGCCGAGCAACCGAGCGAATCTCTGGGTGCTTATATCATCTCGATGGCGGAATATCCAAGTGATGTGCTGGCGGTTTTATTGCTACAGAAAGAAGCCGGCATCAAGCAGGCGCTACGGGTGGTTCCCCTGTTTGAAACCTTAAAAGATCTGGATAGCGCAGCCGCAACCATGTCGACCCTGTTCAATATGCACTGGTACAAACAGCATATTCAGGGCAAACATGAGGTCATGATTGGCTATTCGGATTCTGCCAAGGATGCTGGTTTTATGTCGGCCAACTGGGCCCAATATCGTGCCCAGGAAGAACTGACCGCAGTTGCCCAACAACATGGCGTGCAATTGACCCTGTTCCATGGTCGTGGCGGTTCAATTAGCCGTGGCGGTGCGCCAACCCAGCAGGCACTCTTCTCTCAACCGCCAGGGTCGATTTCAGGTGCGATCCGGGTGACTGAACAGGGCGAAATGATCCGTTTCAAATTCGGTCTGGAAGAAATCGCCCTGCAGAATCTGGAAATTTATACCGCTGCAACACTGGAAGCGACCTTACTCCCGCCACCTGAACCCAAACAGGAATGGCGCGACTTGATGCATCAAATGACCGAGCTATCGGTGCAGGTCTATCGCCAGACCGTCCGGGAAAATCCGCATTTTGTGAAATACCTGCGTACCGTCACGCCAGAACTTGAACTGCAAATGCTGCCACTGGGTTCACGGCCGGCGAAACGTAAAGTCAGTGGTGGGATTGAATCACTGCGAGCGATTCCCTGGGTCTTTGCCTGGACCCAGATTCGCCTGATGTTACCGGCCTGGCTCGGTACCGGTGCTGCATTAAATGCGGTACTGGATCAGGGACAACGCACGGTACTGGATGAGATGCTGGCAGAGTGGCCGTATTTTCAGACCCTGATTGATATGCTGGAAATGGTACTGTCCAAAGCCGATGCCAATGTGGCGCTATATTATGAATCGCATTTGACTCAGGATGAAGATCTTAAAGTTCTGGGAACAGAACTGCGTCAGCGTTTGCAGGATGCTGTACAAACCCTGTTGAGCTTAAAAGGCGAATCGAAACTCCTGAGCAGTAACGGTGTACTGGATCAGTCGATGAAAGTACGTAAACCCTATTTGTTACCACTGCACTTACTGCAAGCTGAACTGATGAAACGTCGCCGTTTATATCTGGAACAGCAGCAGGCTGAAAATACCCCGGTCGATCATGCCTTAATGGTCAGCATTGCCGGCATTGCAGCCGGTTTACGTAATACCGGCTGATTTTTCGCCCTCGCATTCAAAGCACATCCTGGTGATGTGCTTTTTTTGTACATGAATTGGCCAAAACCACTCACTGCATCGTATTTTTTATAACTAAAATAACAAATCTTTATGAGTGAATTTTAAGCATAGCTATATGATTAATCCACTGATTTAACGCTACTTTTATATTAAAAATATTTACCAATTGATAAAAAATAAATAAAAGTCAATGAATTAACTTGAACAAAAAGTTGAAAGGAGTGATTAAAACTTCCAAAAAACCGGAGTATGATGTGCACAATTTATCTTTTGAGTGCTCATTTTATGTCCAGTTGGTTTCCCAAATGGCGCCCGTATGAGGGCAGTATCGATGCACGACCAGTAGGTACCGCAGAGTATTTGCCACCCGCACAAACGGTAGTTTTGGGTGTACAGCATGCCTTTGCCATGTTTGGCGCAACCGTACTGGCACCTTTTTTAATGGGCTTTGATCCAAACCTGGCAATTTTAATGTCAGGGATCTGTACCATCCTGTTCTTTTTAATCACCGGTGGCCGGGTTCCAAGTTATCTAGGTTCAAGCTTTGCCTTTATTGGCGTGGTCATCGCAGCAACTGGTTATGCGGGTGGTGGCGGACTGAATCCGAATATTGGCGTTGCAGCAGGCGGGATTATCGCATGTGGCATCTTCTATGCGCTGATGGGCTTTCTGGTCATGGCGACGGGCACCCGCTGGATCGAAAAGCTGATGCCACCGGTAGTGACCGGTGCCGTGGTGATGATCATTGGCCTGAACCTTGCTCCAGTCACGGTTAAAAGCGTCATGGGCAACACCTTTAATATGTGGATGTCTCTCGTTACCGTGATGTGCATGGGCTCGATTGCCGTCTTTACCAAAGGCCTGCTGCAACGCCTGCTATTATTGGTCGGTCTGTTACTGGCCTATCTGATCTATTTCATGCTCAGCAATGTCATGGGTTATGGCACTGCAATCAACTTCCTTCCCATTCAGCAAGCAGCCTGGTTCGGTTTACCGACCTTCCATGCACCGACCTTTGAAGTCAATGCCATGCTGATCATTGCGCCGATTGCCTTGATTCTGGTGGCTGAAAATCTGGGCCATATTAAAGCCGTAGGTGCGATGACCGGTGAAAACCTGGATCCGCATATTGGTAAAGCCTTTGTTGCAGATGGTATTGCCACGACTTTAGCGGGTGGTGTGGGTGCGCCGGGTATGACCACCTATGGTGAAAACATTGGCGTGATGGCCGTAACACGGGTCTACTCGACTATCATCTTTGCCGTCGCGGGTGTCTTTGCTGTGTTCCTGGGTTTATCGCCTAAGTTTGGTGCGGTGATTCATACGATTCCGACAGCGATTCTGACCGGTGCTTCGATTATAGTCTTTGGTTTGATTACTATTGCTGGTGCCAAAATCTGGATTGAGAACAAGGTCGATTTTTCGCAGAACAAGAACCTGATGGTGGCTGCGGTGACAATTATTTTAGGTACGGGTGATTTTGCCCTGACTTTTGGTAGCTTCAATCTGGGTGGTATTGGTACGGCAACGTTTGCAGCCCTGTTCTTAAACTGGTTCTTCAGTCTGGTCGATAAAAAATAAAATTCAGCGATGCCTGGGCACAGCCTGTTGCAAGCAAAAAGACCGAACATATATGTTCGGTCTTTTTTGTAGCCTAAAACAGTCTGTCTAGAATGAACTGTTTTAAGTGACTGGCAATTGATTCGCGTTGGCTTATTTCTGTTTTTTAAGCGCTTGCTTCAGTTGCTTCAATTTGCCTTTATGTTTTGAAATCTTTTTCAAACGTGCTTTGATTTCTTGCTTTAAAGATTTAACTTGCTTAGCCATGGTATTACTCCCTAGTAAGGCTATTCGTTAGGCTTGTGTTGTTTCACAAAACCACGAATAAATTTTCTTAATTCACGAGCAGCACTAGTATCCAGTTCTTCGCAGAGACGAATAAATTCATCACGCTCCGTACTCTGAATACGAATTAAAAGTTGTCCATCTTTCTTGCCTGTCTTTATTTTTTTGATTTGCTCGCTCATTGCTTATCTCTCCAAAATAAAGACTGCTTTGCAAAAGATGTATATACAATATATATACTTTTTAAATTAAATCAAACTTACATTGTAAAAATATTTAATAAAATCAATTTCTTTTTTTTACTACAATTTCTATAAAACCGTGCAAAGCCCGTCCAGGCAAGGCTTTAGGCACTTGGCTGAATGGGCTTTTTATGGATAAATTATTTTTGCAAAAAGGCGATGTTGTGCTTAAAAATCGCCATGGCTACAGCAAGATCTCCTGCATAGCTTGAAGATCGTCCGGCGTAGTTGAACTGAAATGAGCCCGTTTAAGGACGAAACTCTTTCAGTTCACGTTGAATAAAGTATTGGAACATTTCACGGTATAGATGTTCAATAAACTCCTGATCGAGGCCCTGCTTTTGCGCCAATGCCCTAACATTTTCTACAATCTGTTCCATACGTTCTGGTGACTGCAAATCGGTTTCAGTTTTTTTGAAACGGGTGGTTTGATCAACATAAAATTGACGCGCAGCGATCAGCTCAACTAAAGCTGTATCAATGGCATCGATCTGTTGACGTGCATGTTCTAGTGATTCAGCTTTGATCTTTTCCATGTTTTTTCAGTTCACTTTCAGTTTGATTATTACTCTTATACTTTTCTTCTAACACATTACTGAAAATACTTTCAATCATCCAGACCCGATATAAGCTATTAAATGTATAACTTTGATCATCTATGCGCAGTTCCAGTACCGGAAAATTCGGCTGCGACTTCATTTCACACAGCATATCATTGTCCTGCAGCTTGGCCAGAATATCGTCCTGGGTCAGATCTACAATATTTAACTGTTGCTGCAAATGCTTGAAATGGGGTGCATAAGACAGGTCTTCACCACGGGTCCAGACGGCCTGCAAGATCTGGTACATCGCCTCAATCCGCTGCTCCTCGGGACAGCTATAAAATAACTGTGCCATTGGCGCGATCGCCTGCTCGGTCGGTCGGCAGAACGGGGTAAATTCTACGTCAGTCCGTTTGGATAAACGTGTGGCCAGACTCCAGTCAAACTCATCCCGGCCACGATAGGACAAGGGATAAACATTCAGCTGGATATTATAATAATCCGCCAGTTCTTCCTTGATGTAAGCTAGGAGCAGCCAGGAAATCGGATCTTCCAGCGCGAGATACAAGTCCAGTTCCGGATCCATCGACTGGATCTCGTTCAGCTCTTCAGCATCACTGATCAGATGCTCACGCCATTCAATGTGATCGATCATAAAAATCGGATTACCGGTCAGCAGTTTTTGCTGCTCCAGACGCCGGGTCAGACGCAACAGGTCATCGACTGCCTGATACTGGCGACCGCCTAAATTAAAATAGCTGGCCAGAATCGGGGTCTGATCAAAAATACGTTCGGGAAAGTCCTGTGGCTGATGATGACGACTGGCCATGGCATAAAGGGTTCGTAATTTTCCGGTCTGTTTTTGCCAGAGCATATGGAAAACATCTTCCAGCAAATACAGGAAATCTTGTCCACGCAGAGGTGTATGCCGCAAAATCAGTTCAGCCTGTTTTAAGGCCTCAGCGCTCGGTAATTCCGGCGTATCATGAAAACTGAAACGATGCTGTTTTGACAGAATCTTGGCATCATTTAGGGTGTAGTGCTGCCATTCATCAAAAGACATCTGATTTGGGGGGGCTGCATGCGAACTGGAAATAATTACTTTCAGCGGCTTGAGCTGCGGACTTAAAATTTCTTCGAGCTGGGGCAGCTGCTGTACCGCCAGATAGCTGTACACATCATCCAGTCTTAAATGGATACTCAGCCCATCTTGAATAGATAACACCGTTTGACGGATTGGTTTCTGGTAAAACCAACTCGATCGGATTGGATCAAACCAACGGCGTAACAGGGACATGAGTTCGGCCTCGACAAAGATGACGGTGTGCAGTTCAAAAAATTGAATCTGTACAGAATAATCTATTTTTAAGATCGCAGAGCCAAAGCCCTGCATGGTGTAAAAACTTATATCAAGTCTTGACATACTCCCGCCACTTTCGACTAGCTCAAGTGGGGGATTCTAAAAGCAAAAGCTCTTAGGTGACTTCCTCACGGATTTCACTTGCTTTCTGCTTCACAGGGCGATCTTTACCGCATCTTCCCTCGACAGACAAAACGGTATGTCCCACCGCTAAAATGTTACGAGAAGCGTTAATATCTGCATTCTCGCTAAAACCACAACTAACACACTCAAACTTAGCCTGAGTAGGTCTATTTTCTTTTGCAACATGACCGCATGAACTACAAGTCTGACTTGTATATCTAGGGTCAATCTTAACGAGTAAACCACCTCGCCATTGTTGCTTATACTCCAACATATTGACAAGCATTGACCAACCTTGATCTAGGATTGATTTGTTTAAGCCTGATTTAGCTTTAACATTCTTTCCTTTTTCTTCGATTGAGCCTTTGGCTGACTTCGACATATTGGCTACTTTTAAGTCCTCAACTACGATCATTGCGTGGTTTTTGCTGAGAGTTGTCGTGACTTTGTGCAAGTAGTCATGCCGAATATTGGCAATATGATGATGTAATTTATTGATCCTTAAATTAAGTTTTTTCCAATTTTGACTAAATTCGGTTTTCTTTCTCAACTTGCGTTGAAGCCTAGCCAACTTTACTTGATTGGCTTTAAAACTATTGATTGGGTCGAATACTTGACCACTAGACGTTGTAATTAACTTTTTAACACCTAAATCAATGCCAACGGCTGATTCTGATGGATGAATTGGTTGTTCGATTTCACGGTTAGTAAAAAATGAAACATACCAAAGCCCACAAATTTTCTTAATTGTAATACTTGTGATTTTACCAACAATTTCTTGTGATTTTTTAAATCTTATCCAACCTGTTTTTTTAGGCAAAGAAACTCGATCACCAATAACCTCACAATCTGCAAATGGAAGTCTAAAAGATTGCTCACCATCTAATTTCTTCTTGAATCTTGGCATGAGTGGTCTAAGCTCAATCTCACCACCATCAGCCAATTTAAAAAAATTGGGTTTACGTGGTTTCCGCTTGTTTTGCTTTAAACGAGCTTGTTCTTTTTTGTTGTAAAACTTACCCCATGCTTGAGCAAGATCACGTATTTTTTGCTGTAAGCAAGCTGAATATGTTTGACCAAGAAAAGAAAATTCAGGTGTTTTTTTAAGGGGTACTAATTTTTTTTCAATGCTTTCGTAACGAATATATTCATCTTTAGCAAACATTTCAAATGATTTAGCGAGAATTTGATTCCACACAAAACGAGCAGAACCTATTGCTTGATTAAGCAATATTTCCTGTTCTTGGTTAGGCAGAAGCCTAAACTTGTAGTGTTGTAAAATCTTCATTAAATCATTGTTTATAAAAGAATTGTAGTGTTTGAATTATAGCAAAAATAAGCAATAAAACCAAGAAAACATTATCTTTAATATGGCTATCGCCACTCGCTTGTATCCCCCACCTGACTGTCGGTGAGGGTCTTACGCCCGATTAAGATAAACAAATGTTCAATGTTTAACAATGGATTAGAGGTCAAGATTCAAGTCAGTGACCGCCCCGGTTTCTGCACCTGAGGTCAGTTTGGCGAATTTGGCCAGTGCTCCATGGGTATAGTTCGGTTTTGGTTTGATCCAGGCTGCTTGACGTGCTGCAATCTCCGGCTCATCCACATGCCAGGTCATTTCCCGGGTTTCCGCATTAATTGAAATCTGGTCGCCATTTTGTACCAGACCAATCGGGCCGCCATCATAAGCTTCGGGGGTGACATGACCAATCACAAAACCGTGACTGCCACCCGAGAAGCGTCCATCGGTAATCAGGGCAACTGAAGCGCCTAAGCCCTTCCCGATAATCGCAGAGGTCGGTTTCAGCATTTCTGGCATTCCCGGGCCACCTTTGGGACCAACGCCACGAATCACCACCACTTCACCCGGCTGGACTTCGCCATCCAGAATACCGCGCATGGCACCCTGCTCACCTTCAAACACGCGAGCCGGGCCAGCAAAATGCAGTCCTTCCTTACCGGTAATTTTGGCGACCGCGCCCTTCGGTGACAGATTGCCTTTTAGAATCACCAGATGTGAGTCTTTTTTCACTGGCGCATCAAAAGGCAGAATAATCTGCTGGCCTTCCGGATAGTCCTGCACATCGGCCAGATTTTCTGCCAGCGTCTTACCTGTGACCGTCAGACATGAGCCATCCAGCATGCCGGCATCCAGCATGCGCTTCATCAGTGGTTGAATTCCACCAATCGCAATCAGTTCTGACATCAGATATTTACCTGATGGACGCACGTCGGCCACCACCGGAATATCTTTACCAATCCGCACGAAATCATCCAGACTCAATTCCACTCCTGCTGTATGTGCCATGGCTAAAAGATGCAGTACACCATTGGTCGAACCACCCAGCGCAATCAAGACTTTAATCGAGTTTTCAAAGGCGGCTTTGGTCATGATGTCGCGCGGCTTAATATCCAGTCGCAACAGGTTCATCACCGCTTCACCGGCCCGGGCACAGTCAATTTGCTTGTCTTCCGATACCGCTTCCTGTGCCGAAGAGCCCGGCAGGCTCATGCCTAAAGCTTCAATCGCAGAGGCCATCGAGTTGGCCGTGTACATACCGCCACACGAACCCGGACCTGGCAAGGAAACCTCTTCAATATGCTTGACCTGAATCGCGTTGATTTCACCTTTGGCATATTGACCCACCGCTTCAAACACTGAAATCATGTCGGTATGACCTTCACCCGGTTTGATGGTTCCGCCATAAATAAACAGCCCCGGACGGTTGAGGCGCGCCAATCCCATGATGCAGCCGGGCATATTTTTGTCACAGCCACCAATGGCAATCACACCATCATAAGCCTGACAGCCGACCACGGTTTCAATCGAATCTGCGATCACTTCCCGTGACAGCAGGGAATATTTCATGCCGTCGGTGCCATTGGAAATGCCATCTGAAATGGTAATGGTATTAAAGATAATGCCCTTGCCACCCGCCGCACTCACGCCCTGCTCTACGGTTCTGGCCAGACCATCAATATGCATATTACAAGGCGTGACATTGGCCCAGGTCGAAGCGATGCCAATAAATGGCCGTTCAAAATCGGCATCTTTAAAACCGGTAGCACGCATCATGGAACGCGCCGGTGCATTTTCAATACCTTCATAAACAGGGGCAGAATGCTCGCGGATATTATCTTTACTCATTATTCTCTTCCTGGGCGATGACCGATTTTAAGTGTCGGTCTTGGACAATTTATTTTAAGGCCATTGTTTGACATACTCCCACCACTTTCACTTTATTCAAGTGGGGGATTCTAAAAGCATCAGCTCTTAGGTGACTTCCTCACGGATTTCGCTTGCTTTCTGCTTCATCGGGCAACCTTTACCGCATCCACCTTCCACAGACAAAACGGTGTGTCCCACCGCCAAAATATTACGAGAAGCGTTAATATCCGCATTCTCGCTAAAGCCACACGCAACACATTCAAAATGTGCCTGAGTAAGCCTATTTTCTTTTGCAACATGACCGCAGGAGCTACACGTTTGACTTGTGTATTTCGGGTCAATCTTAACGAGTAAACCACCTCGCCATTGTTGTTTGTACTCCAACATATCAACAAGCATTGACCAACCTTGATCTAGGATTGCCTTGTTTAAGCCCGACTTGGCTTTGACATTCTTTCCTTTTTTCTCGATTGTGCCACTTGCTGACTTCGACATATTGGCTACTTTTAAGTCCTCAACTACGATCATTGCGTGGTTTTTGCTGAGAGTTGTCGTGACTTTATGTAGGTAGTCATGCCGAATATTGGCAATATGATAATGTAGCTTGTTAATTGTGGTGTTCAACTTTTTCCAATTTTCACTAAACTTCACTTTTTTGCTCAACTTACGTTGAAGTTTAGCTAATTTAATTTGGTTGGTTTTAAAACTGTTCTTTGGGTTAAATACCTCACCCTCAGATGTTGTGACTAATTTCTTGACACCTAAATCAACACCAACTGCGGTTTTGGATGGATGTACTGGATTTTCCAATAACTCTTTTTCACTGCCAAATGAAATATACCAATGACCTGATCTCTTACTGATTGTCACATTCTTAATTGTGCCTAGAATATCTTGTGATTTTCTAAATTTCACAAATCCTATGCCATTTGGCAGCTTAACTCGATTACCCTCAATTCGACAATATTTATCAAATTGCACCAATCTAATTGAATCGTAACCATCTGATTTTTTCTTAAATCTAGGCATCAGTGGGCGTAACTGGATTTCAGAACCATCAGTGAGTTTGAGGAATTTGGGCTTGCGTGGTTTACGCTTATTTTCTTTTAATCTTGCATGTTCTTTTGCATTGAAAAACCTTGTCCAAGCCGAAGCCAGATCACGAATTTTTTGCTGTAGGGAAACAGCATTAGAATGATTTGCTAAAAAAGCATATTCAGGATTCTTTTTAAGACTGGTGATTTTATTCACCAAATTGGTTGCATTGATAAATTCATTCTTTGCAAACATTTCAAATGACACAACTAAAATTTGATTCCAAACAAAACGCGCAGAACCAACAAGATTGTTTAAAATAACCTCTTGCTCTTCATTAGGCTCAAGCCTAAATTTATACGCCTTGTTGATTTTCATTTTTTTTAAAACTTATTTAAATACAATGTTATATTTCTTTTATTTTAACATAAAAACGAATTAAAGCTAAATTAAAAAACTTACGAAATTCACCTCCACCCTGACTGTCGGGTGGAGTCCTCTTTCATTTTAAGATAGTTTCTTGTATAAAAAAAGCACCCCATCTGGAGTGCTATTTAAATCTGTAAAATTACAAATTAGATATCACGTACCGCACCTTTCGACGCACTAGTAGTATGCATCGCATACGCTTTCAGTGCTTTAGACACTTTACGCGGACGCTGTTCAGCAGGCTGCCAGCCTTTGGCTTCTTGTGCTTCACGGCGCGCTGCCATGGTTGCATCATCCACTGCCAGGTGAATGGTACGGTTTGGAATATCAATTTCGATACGGTCGCCATCTTCCACCAGACCAATTGCACCGCCTTCAGCCGCTTCAGGCGACACGTGACCAATCGACAGACCAGACGAACCACCCGAGAAACGGCCATCCGTTAAAAGTGCGCAGTCTTTACCCAAACCTTTCGATTTTAAGTAACTGGTTGGATACAGCATTTCCTGCATACCCGGGCCACCACGTGGACCTTCATAGCGAATCACGACGACATCACCCGCAGTGATTTTGCCGCCAAGAATGGCTTCAACTGCAGCATCCTGACTTTCAAACACACGTGCAGTCCCGTTGAATTTCAGGATTGAATCATCCACACCCGCAGTTTTTACGATACAGCCTTCTAGCGCGATGTTGCCGTAAAGTACCGCTAGACCACCATCTTGTGAGAAGGCATTGGCTGCATTACGGATCACGCCATTGTCACGGTCACCATCTAAGCGCGCATAGTAACGGTCTTGCGAGAATGCGGTCTGGGTCGGAACACCGCCCGGTGCCGATTTGAAGAATTGATACACCTCTTCATCTTCGGTACGGATGATGTCCCATTTATCCAAGGCATCTTTTAAAGTTTTTTCATGGACCGTTGGAACAGAAGTATCCAGTAAGCCTGCACGATCCAGTTCGCCCAGAATCGACATGATGCCACCGGCACGGTGTACATCTTCCATATGGACATCCTGTTTCGCCGGCGCAACTTTACATAGTACCGGCACATTACGTGACAAACGGTCGATATCGGTCATAGTAAAGTCGACTTCAGCTTCGTGTGCTGCTGCCAACAAATGCAGAACCGTATTGGTTGAACCACCCATGGAAATGTCTAAAGTCATTGCATTTTCAAATGCCGCTTTGGTTGCGATTGAACGTGGCAAGATGCTGTAATCTTCCTGTTCATAATGACGTTTCGCCAATTCAACAATCAGTTGACCAGCTTTTTCAAATAATTTTTTACGGTTGGCATGGGTTGCCAGTGTTGAACCATTGCCCGGAAGCGATAAACCAAGTGCTTCAGTCAAACAGTTCATCGAGTTTGCGGTAAACATGCCTGAACATGAACCACAAGTTGGACAAGCAGAACGTTCGTATTCTGCGACTTCTTCATCAGTGAAGCTGTCATCTGCTGCAGCAATCATGGCATCGACTAGGTCAATGGCTTTTTCATTGCCACGGATTTTGACCTTGCCCGCTTCCATTGGACCGCCAGAGACAAATACTACTGGAATGTTCAGACGCATCGCGGCCATTAACATGCCTGGGGTGATCTTGTCACAGTTCGAGATACATACCATCGCATCGGCACAATGGGCATTGACCATGTACTCGACCGAGTCTGCAATCAGGTCACGCGAAGGCAATGAATACAACATGCCATCATGACCCATCGCGATGCCGTCATCGACCGCAATAGTATTGAATTCTTTGGCCACGCCGCCTGACGCTTCAATTTGACGTGCCACCAGCTGACCCAGGTCTTTAAGATGCACATGACCCGGTACAAACTGGGTGAACGAGTTCACCACCGCAATAATCGGCTTACCGAAATCTTCATCTTTCATGCCGGTGGCACGCCATAAACCGCGTGCGCCAGCCATATTTCTTCCGTGTGTCGATGTTTTTGAACGATAGTCAGGCATTTTATATTTCCAACAAAGTTTGAGCTTGAAATGAACCGGACAGATCCACTCTGGCTAAATCATACTGACAATGAGCTTAGATCAGTTGTATTTTAGACCTATCATACTACAAGTCCTTGTTTTACAAGATGACCTTTTGGTTGTAGATACAGGCAAAAATATCTATAGAGAGATTATGATGATCTGGCGATAAAAATTTCTTGATGAAATCTACTATACCGCCATCATCGTCAGGACAATACAAAACTTTCATGAATAATTTTTACAATTTGCATGAGTTTTTTTTATATAAAAAATCCACCGAAATTCAAGCACTCAGCACGCTTATTGGATAAGTTTTTGCAACGATTAGGCTGAAATTTGGCTTTTGGCTTATAATAGCTTTTAAGTTTATTTGGAATTTCATGTGTGAAGATCATATTTGCAGGCACACCAGAATTTGCAGCGACTGCATTGGCTGCGCTACTCAAAACCGAGCATGAAATTGTGGCGGTCTATACCCAGCCTGACCGCAAAGCCGGACGCGGGCAAAAACTCACGGCATCTGCAGTCAAGCAGTTGGCGCTAGAACACAATATTCCGGTCTATCAGCCTTTGCACTTCAAGTCATCGACTGAAGAAGGTCTGGCAGCACAAGCAGAACTCAAAGCCTTAAATGCAGATGTGATGGTGGTGGCGGCCTATGGCCTGATCCTGCCACAAGTGGTTCTGGATACACCCAAATATGGCTGTCTGAATATTCATGGTTCATTACTTCCGCGCTGGCGCGGTGCAGCACCGATTCAACGTGCCATTGCCACCGGCGATACCGAGACCGGTGTAACCATCATGAAAATGGCGGCCGGGCTGGATACCGGTGACATGCTGTATAAAACCATCTGTCCAATCACCGCTGAAGATACTTCTGCCAGCCTGCATGACAAACTGGCATCACAAGGCGCAGAAGCGACAGTAAAGGTTTTAGCATCGGAACAGACCTTACAGCACTATTTCGCGCAGCGTGAAGTACAAGATGAAGCCTTGACCGTCTATGCGCATAAGCTGTCGAAAGCGGAAGCACAAATCGACTGGAGCCAGCCTGCGGCAGAGATTGACCGGAATATTCGTGCCTTTAATCCCTGGCCGGTGGCCTTTACCCCGCTGGATGACAGCAACAATTTACGCATCTGGAATTCATCACTTTCTACGCAAAACGTAAGCAATGCCCTGCCTGGCGAAGTGATTGCTCTGGATAAAGACGGCGTACATGTGATGTGTGGTGATCAGAACGCCATTTGCATCACCAATCTGCAATGGCCAGGTGGCAAAGCCCTGAATGCTGTTCAAATTAATCAAACTCAAAAACTATCGGTAGGATATAAATTCGCATGAGCCAAATTCAATCATCAGCTAAAAACTTGAATTTGCGCGCGCAAGTTGTAAAAACCCTATTGGCTGTACAAAATGGCCAATCACTTGCTTCTGTACTCAATCAACATATCAATATCGTATCTGAACGTGACCGTGGCCTATATCACGAGTTAACTTTAGGCTGTTTACGTCAGTGGCACGGCCTGAAAGCCATCACCCTGCCGTTATTAACCAAACCTCTCGATAATCAGGCTTTAGAAAGCTGCTTATATTTGGGTTTGTACCAGATTCTATGTACCCGTATTCCGGCACATGCTGCGATTTCAGAAACCGTGACTGCAGCCAAACAGCTGGGTTTTGAACCTTTAAGTGGTCTGGTGAATGCCGTTCTGCGTCGTGTTTCACGTGAAACAGAAGAATTTGACCTGGCCTTAAATCAGGCGCATGGGCTGCCAAGCTGGCTCTACAAGCGTTTAAAGAAAGACTGGCCTGAACAGCTTACCGAACTGTCACATGACTTGAAACAGATTGCACCGCTCACCTTGCGTGTCAATGTCAATCAGGTCAGCCGTGATGAATATCTGGAAATTCTGGAAGAAGAAGGCTATGAAGCACGTGCCTGCACCCTGTCTGAAGTTGGGATTGTGCTGGAACAGAATGTTCATATTCCAAACCTGCCGGGCTATGAAGCCGGCGGTTTCTCGGTTCAGGATGAACATGCCCAGCTTTGCGCGACCTTAGTTCCTGACCTTGAAGGTAAAATCGTGGTAGATGCCTGTGCCGCTCCAGGAGGTAAGACTGCGCATATCCTGGAAAAATATAGCCCGAAAAAACTGTATGCCATTGATCAGGATGCCAAACGTTTAGTTCGCGTGGCAGAAAATCTGGAACGTTTACTATTAACTGAATATGCCGATGTTGAAATTATTGCGGCTGATGCGATCACCTGGACCGCTCCGGAGCCGGTGGATTGTATCGTACTGGATGCACCATGTTCTGCAATTGGTGTGATTCGTCGTCATCCGGATATCCGTTTACTGCGTCATTCCACAGATATTCCGCAAACGGTACAGCTGCAAAAGCAGATTCTGGAAAATATGTGGCAGCAACTGAAAGTCGGTGGTACTTTGCTGTACATCACCTGTTCAATTCTGAAAGCCGAAAACGAACAGCAGATGGTCGAATTCTTTGCTCAACATGCCGATGCCAAAGAAATCAAAATCGAAGTCGATTGGGGCATCGAACAGATTCACGGTCGTCAATTGTTACCGAAAGCGGATCAAGGCGACGGCTTCTTCTATTGCCGTATAGAAAAAATTGCATAAGTCATGCGTTTAAAATGAAAGGCAGCGCAAGCTGCCTTTTTTATGGCTTGTGATTTAGTGAATATGAGGTTTATTGAATAAACTTAAAAATTACCAGACTGCTCGCCAATGCCGCCATGCCGCCATGCCGCTGACCAGCCCATAGACTGTTTCATGACCTTCAGAATAGCGTTTCGCCGTCGGCAATAATTCATCCAGTGCCAGATAAACCATCACACCACCAATCACCCCAAAGATCAGACCATAGACGGTTTCACTCATATAAGGTGCCAGAATAAAATAACCGAGCGCTGCCCCCAATGGTTCTGCCAGTCCGGAAACCAAACTGGCCCAGAGCGCATAATCTTTACGGCCGGTGGCCATATAGACCGACAAGGCAATCGCCACACCTTCTGGTACATTATGAATCGCAATTGCCACCGCCAACGGCGCGCCCAAAGCAGGGCTTTCCAGCGTGGCAAAAAATGTCGCCAGTCCTTCCGGCAGGTTATGTGCGCTAATCGCAAACAGGGTCAGCATGCCGGTACGCAGTAATTGAGGTGAACTGACCCCCTTGGCAGAATGGGTTTCAATCGTGTCATGTGGATTCGGCACAAAGCGATCCAGCAACAACACCAGAACCACACCCAGTAAAAAAGCAAAAGTACCAAAGGCAAAACCGGTTTTTTCATCAAAATCCAGGCTAAAGGACGCGATCGATTTGTTCAAAATTTCGGTTAAAGAGACATAAATCATGGCCCCGGCAGCAAAGGCCAGCAGGCGGAAATTAGGTTTTTTTAAGAATAATACCAGTCCCCCACCCACCACGGTGGCCAGCCCGGCAAATAAAGTCACGGCAAAGGCTGTTTGACATACTCCCCCCACTTTCACGATGTTCAAGTGGGGGATTCTAAAAGCAAAAGCTCCTAGGTGAATTCCTTACGGATTTCACTTGCTTTCTGCTTCGCAAGGTGACCTTTACCGCATCCACCCTCCACAGACAAAACGGTGTGTCCCACCGCCAAAATGTTGCGAGATGCATTAATATCTGCATTCTCGCTAAAACAACAACTGACACACTCAAAGTTTGCTTGAGTAAGCCTATTTTCTTTTGCAACATGACCACATGAACTACAAGTTTGACTTGTATATCTAGGGTCAACTTTAACGAATAAACCACCTCGCCATTGCTGTTTGTACACCAACATATTAACAAGCATTGACCAACCTTGATCCAGGATTGATTTGTTCAAGCCTGATTTAGCTTTAACATTCTTTCCTTTTTCTTCGATTGAGCCTTTGGCTGACTTCGACATATTGGCTACTTTTAAGTCCTCAACTACGATCATTGCGTGGTTTTTGCTGAGCGTTGTGGTGACTTTGTGCAAGTAGTCATGCCGAATATTGGCAATATGATGGTGTAATTTATTGATCCTTAAATTAAGTTTTTTCCAATTTTGACTGAACTTGTTTTTCTTTCTCAGCTTGCGCTGAAGCCTAGCTAACTTTACCTGAGTGGCCTTGAAACTATTGATCGGGTCGAATACTTGACCACTAGACGTTGTAATTAATTTCTTAATACCCAAGTCAATACCAATGGCTGATTCTGATGGGTGTATCGGTGTTTCTATTGTGTTTTCAGCACCAAATGACACATACCATTTTCCGACATGCTTTGAGATTGTGACGTTCTTAATCTCACCCACAATATTTTGTGATTTTCTGAATTTCACAATGCCAATGTCATTAGGTAACTTAACTTGGTTACCTTTAACCCAGCAATATCTATCAAATTGAACAATACGAATGGAATCATAGCCATTAGATTTCTTTTTGAATCGTGGCATAAGTGGTCTAAGTTGGACTTCACGACCATCAGGCAATTTGAAGAATCTTGGTTTTTTGGCTTTAAATGGTTTTTGCTTTAACTTGGCTTGTTCTTTCGGGTCAAAGAACTTCCCCCAGGCATCACCAAGATCACGCACTTTTTGTTGAAGTGAAACGCCATTTGAACTGTTTTCTAGAAAAGCACACTCAGGTTTTTTTCGTAATTCAGGAATTTTATTGACTAAATTAACTTTCTTGATTCGCTCATTATTAGCAAGCATCTCGAACGATACAGCTAAAATTTGATTCCAAACAAAACGTGCAGAGCCAAGCAACTTGTTTAAAACAAGCTCCTGCTCTGCATTAGGCTCAAGCCTAAATTTATACGCTTTGTTGATTTTCATAAATGAGTATGTATGTGTTAATATAATCAAGTGCTATCATTAAATGAACAATCAAACAATGACTGAAATCTATAAAAACCGCTATTCAGCCTTTAACTTACACGTACACTTAGTATTTATTACAAAGTACAGAAAGAAAATCCTAAATGATCTACATCATAAGTATTTTAGTGAGTATGTAGCCGAAATATGCAAAGATTTTGATGCAGAACTAAAAGAATGTAATGGTGAGGCTGACCATGTTCACATGCTTATTCAGTACCCACCAACTGTTCAGCTTAGTAAGTTGGTGAATAATTTAAAATCGGTAACAAGCAGAAGAATGCGGAATGAATTTTTAGATTTACGTGGTAGTTATGCAAAACCTGTTTTATGGTCAAGGTCTTATTTTGCAGGGTCGTGCGGTGGTGCGTCTTTGGATATTATTAAAAATTACATTCAAAACCAACAAGGTTAAAATCTGTGAAATTCACCTCCACCCTGACTGTCGGGTGGAGTCCTCTTTCACTTAAAGATAGACTTGTCCATCTGAAACGGAAATCATGTCAAAGCATCAGCCATTAAAAAAGTCATTATCATCAAGGATGATAATGACTTCCGTTTATGGCAACAGTAGGTTTATGTGAAGATTTTTAGTCTTCTGGTTCTTCCGGATTTTTTGCCAGATGAATCACAGCCAGTACCAGACCACCCCATAATAAAACGATAGAGATGATCATCATGATTAGTGCAGATGTATTCATATTCGCTCTCCTAGCTGTGACGGTCTTTAACTAGACTGAACAAAATGGCGCCCAGAATAAAGAATGCAAGAGTGCCCCCACCGATCATCCACAGCGTACTCGCGGGATAATCACCATAGCCTTCTGCCATGATCGATTTCAGGGTCAGGCCTAATGCCAGTAATAAGGACAACGGCGTGATCACCGTCAGCATGAACTTCCAGCTCGCACCCAGTTTCACGCTGGCAAACTCGTTCACATGGCCTTCCAGCTGTTTCATTAATGGACGGCGGAACCAGGACAACAGAATAATCGATAACAGACCACCACCGACAATACCGATGTTATTGGCAAAGTAGTCGATGATATCGACAAAGGTAATCGCACTATGTGTCGAGAACATCAGGGTAGAAATCACTGCTGAACCACCAGCAATAATCGTCACTGACTTGTTCTTTGACCAGCCCAGCTTGTCCTGGAACGCGGCAATCGGAACTTGCAGGATACTGACCATCGAGGTAATACCGGCAACCGTCAATGAAGCAAAGAACAGGAAACCGAACAGGTCGCCACCTGCGCCTAAACTGGAAATGATTTTCGGAAACGCAATAAAGGCCAGACCAATACCACCGGATACCACATCTTCAACTTTAGCACCTGAGCTAAACGCCATAAAACCAAGTGCTGCAAAGACACCAATACCCGCCAGGATTTCAAAAGACGAGTTGGCCAATGCCACCACAATCCCTGAACCAGTCAGGTTAGTTTTGCGTTTCAAGTAAGAGGCATAAGTCAACATAATCCCGAAGCCCACTGACAGTGAGAAGAAGATATGACCAAAAGCGGCTAACCAGACTTTATAGTTGGCCATCGCTTCCCAGTTTGGCGTGAAGAAAGCATTTAAGCCATCGACTGCACCCGGTAAACGGACTGCCTGAATCACCAGGATCGTGAATAAAATCACCAGCAATGGCATAAAGATTTTATTCGCCAGTTCCACCCCACGGCGTACTCCACCGTAAAGAATCAGCATGACTGCTGCCCAAACGACCACTAGACCAAAGAACAGCACAGGTACAAAACCGAGAGTCAGACCCTCACCATTTTGCAGGTAAGTATTGAAGAAGAAGCCCTGGGTATCTGTGCCCCACTGCTGTCCAAAGGAATAGAACATATAACTGCCGGCCCAGGACAAGACGCTGGCATAGTAAATCCCGATCACCAGAGTGACCATGACCTGCCACCAACCCAGAGATTCGGCATTCATGAGTTTTTTATAGGCCATAGGCGGCGCTTTGCGGAACTTGTGTCCGACCGCATAGTCTAAAAACAATAAAGGTAAACCTGCTGCGAAAATCGCAATCAGATAAGGGATCAGGAATGCCCCGCCACCATTTTCATAGGCAACATAAGGGAAACGCCAGATATTCCCCAAGCCAACGGCGGAACCAATCGCTGCAATAATGAATCCTGATCGTGCGGACCAATTCTCACGAGTTTCTGTCATAGAACACCTAAACTTTTAACCCCTTTAGATGCTGCTTGTTATGGTTATGGCGCAAGCAAAAAAAGAAGCATTTTCAATAATTTTGGGTGTTTGAATTAGAGGGCACCTTGTGGGCGTCGAATTCTAATGTACAAACAGGTCAGCAGGTCTTACATCTTGCTTAAAGTCTGATCGAAAAACTGACCTTGTAGATGATTCAACAATACTGACTTTTTTAAATTTTTTCTGTAAATTCTGCTTAAAATATTCGTTATTTATAATCTATTCGAATTAAGCGTTCAATAATTCTGCGGAATAAGCCAGATTAAGCAAGTTATATATTGACAAACTTTTTGGAATATATTTTTCTTAAGTTTTACTACAGGGTCGCTGTTTCAAAAAATGTATTCCAAGACTCTGATCCAGCATCTGTTTTTAGATCATTATTTGAAGATGAAACGGCTCATACTAAGGCACATGACCAAGCCGTGATATGGGAAATCAAATTCTCTCATGGAATTTTGACCTCTTTAAAAACCGGTTTAAATATCACAAGCAGATTTAAAACAAGCTGCCTGTGATATCGAAGCGATGAGTATTCTAAACTTAGGCTTTAATCACCAGCATGCGCTCTTCCTGCATGTCGCGAATGGCTGACTGAATTCCTTCACGACCCAGACCTGAATCTTTGACCCCGCCATAAGGCATGTTATCGACCCGGAAAGACGGAATATCATTGATAATGACACCGCCGACATGCAGATGATCCCAGGCATACAGCATCTTGTTCAGATTCTGGGTATACACTCCAGCTTGCAAGCCAAAACAGCTGCGGTTGATACAGGCAATACCGGATTCGAAATCAGCATACGCTTCCAGAATTGCCACCGGGCCAAAGGCTTCATCACGGTAGATTTCCAGACTGTGGTCTACATTTTCCAGCAAGGTCGGTGCGAACATCACACCATTCAATTCGCCTCCAATCAGGATTTTCGCGTCTTTTTTCACGGCTTTATCCAGCCATTTTTTCAGGCGTTTGGCTTCATCTTCCTTGATCATCGGACCAACCAAGGTTGTGCTCAGATTCGGATCAGCGGCTTTAATCGTTTTCAGTTTCGCCAGCAGTTTGTCCTTCACTTCAGTATAAATCTGCTGATGCACCAAAATGCGTTGCACACTGATACACACCTGTCCGGCATGGTTATACGCCCCGCCAATTAGACGGTTAATCAAGGCATCGTTAATTTCGGTATCTGGCTCAATCATGACAGCAGCATTGCCACCCAGCTCCAAGACCACTTTTTTACGACCGGCACGCGCTTTCATATCCCAGCCTACAGCATCGGAACCGGTAAAACTGAGTAATTTAAAACGCTCATCGGTGACCAGTAGATCAGCCAGCTCTCGCGGACAGGGCAATACCGAAAACGCACCTCGCGGTAAATCGGTTTCCGCCAGAATTTCAGCAATTTTTAAGGCAGAAATCGGGGTCAGGCTAGGCGGTTTCAGCACAAAGGGACAACCGGCTGCAATCGCAGGAGCAATTTTATGCGCGGTCAGATTTAAAGGAAAATTAAACGGACTGATCAAAGACACCGCACCAATCGGCACCTGTTTCACAATGCCCTGATAGCCGGATGCTGCTGCAGTCACGGCCAAAGGCAGCATACGTCCCTGATCAATCTGGGTCACGGCATCTGCGGCAATCTGGAAAGTATTAATCAGACGTTCAACTTCGGCTTCGGCTGCTTTACGCGGCTTGCCCCCTTCTGCAATCAGAATTTCGGTCAATTCTTCATGAATCTCACGAAAACGGCGTACGCAATGCAGCAGAATTTTCTGTTTCTGAAACGGCTCCAAGGCAGCCATTTCGGCTTCAGCATCTACGGCAGACTGAATCGCCTGTTCCAGTGTGTTGGCATCTGCCAAAGCGACACGGGCATACAGTTCGTGGTTATATTTATGTTTGACCTCTAACCATTCACCCGTCTGAACGGCCTGACCGGCGACATATAATGCATACTCTTTCGTTTGTTGTGTGCTTCTCGCTACCATCTTATTGTCCTGCAAAATCCAAGGATATACATTTTTGAAATTCTCTATATCATGCACTTGCTACTCCATATTAAGAAGATGTTTTTAAGTAACCAGACACCTCCAATTTTAATAAAGCTTTAGGGAATAGAGCCATGCGCGCAAAAATACTCACCACCTTATTCTTCGGTTTTGGACTCAGTACGCTCAGTCATGCAGATGTAATCGGCGTGAAAGCAGATCTCAGTTACTGGGATTTTGACGGCTATAGTCAGGATAACAATTTCAAGCATGAGCTAGATCGACAAGGTACAGCGCAGCTATCTGTCGCTGTAGAACATCCTGTGCCATTGTTACCAAATGCCAAGATTAAATACGTCAATCTGGACAGCAATAGCGAACAGAGTTCTCTTATCAATGCCTCAGAAATTGAGCTGAACAATATTGACTATATTCTGTATTATGAATTGCTAGATACCATTGTGCATGCGGATATAGGTGCAGGTTTAACCAATCTGGATGGTACGGTAAAAAACCTGACTGCCGGCGCTTTCACTCAATACGATCTGGATGAATATAGTCCACTGCTCTATGCAACAGCCGGGGTTAAATTGCCATTTACCGGTATGAGTGCCAAAGCGGAAGCAGTTTACAGTCACGGCAGTGATACCCGTAAGACCGACGTACAGGCGGAACTGCAATATGATTTCATTGATAATCTGCTGGTCGATGTCGGTGCCAAAATCGGTTATCGCATCATGCAGGTAGATTTTGAGCAGGATCAACGTCCAAATTTAAAACTTGAATTTAAAGGTCCTTATATCGGCTTAGATGTACATTTTTAATGAAATACAACCGGTTAGGCTTGCACAGCTCAATTACTCTGCGCTGATGTAAGCCAAAGCGTACAACAATAACCGCAATCTGCTGCTAGTGCGCTACCGGGATGTGTATTACTTTATAAACATAGAGAGCAGGATGCTCCGAAGACCTAAAAACAAGAATAACATCGCAACACCAGGACGTGAGGTACGACAGGAGTTATACCTAAATCACGAGATACGAAAAAGCCCCAACAGGATGTCGGGGCTTTTTTTTTCTGCCTATTATTTTATTTATCATTGCTTAACAGTTCCGAGCTAAAACTCCAACATTGTAAGAATTCCCTTATTGTTAAGCTAAAAATCCTCACATTTTTTGGGAACAGCAATCATGGTAAAAAAGGTCCTCTTTATTACATCCAATCAAGGCATTGAACATGATGAACTCACTGAGCCTTTAAATTTTCTAAAGTCCAAAGGTTTTGAAGTCATTCATGCTGCAGAAAAAAATGAAGATGTCGCGACGGTCAAAGGTGATACCAAGGCTGCTACCCAATACACGCCGGATACCAGTTTCGACCATGTCGATCCGAATGATTATGATCTTTTGGTGATTCCCGGCGGCACTGTCAATGCAGATACCTTGAGAATCAATCAGGATGCGCAGAAAATCATTCAGCATTTTGCCGACAATCACAAACCGATTGCCGCAATCTGTCATGGGCCATGGACCTTGATTGATGCACAGCGTATCAAAGACAAGAATCTGACTTCATATAAGAGCATCAAGCTGGATCTGGAAAATGCCGGTGGAAAATGGGTTGATGAACAGGTTCACCGCTGCAATACTGGCGACTGGGTACTGATTACTTCACGTAATCCGGATGATTTACCGGCTTTCAATGAAGCGATCTTAAAAGAGCTTGAAGGTGATGCTGCCTAAGCTCATACCATAAAAAAGAACCTCAAATTTGAGGTTCTTTTTTATATTCAGACACCACCGGCCAGACTTTTCAGATAAGTCACAACGTCTTTATTTCCGGCCATTTCGGCCAATTCTAAAGCAGTATTAGGACTGCGATGTGCAATATCAGCACCCTTGCTGACCAGAAGTTTGACCACGTCCAGATGATCATTTTCAGCAGCGGCTTGTAGGGCGCTATAGCCTTCTTCATCGGCTGAGTTGACGTCCAGACCTTCCTGTAAGCCCTCTTCGACCTGTTCAACATCGCCTAAAGATGCCCAGTACACCAGTTCAGGAAGATGTAGTTCGTCGTCATCTTCAGGGATTGGGGAGATAGAATTAAATTGCATAGTCAGTTCCTAATGGTAATTTAGTTGAGTTAGCTTTTTACACAGTTCACTTTCTAAATTTTTTAACCCTTCACCATTCTTTAAATAGATTAGAGATCTATGATGAATCATATCAGATGGAATATCACTTACACTTTGAGCAATTGGAATAACTAGTTTACCTAAAGTATGTGCAATTCCTGTTTCATACATGACATTTGGATTTTTACCACTAAAATCGACGATTACTACTCGAGCTCTAAATATTAAATCAAATATATCCTGAATTATCGTACTGTTATCCCAAATATCATCAGCTCTTAAACATCTAAAACCAGATCCTTTGGCAGCCTCTTTAATAGAGGAATAGACACTATCAAAACCTGAAAAAGGCATCATTACAGCTATTAAATCATTTTCTAAATCTACACTGGGAACACTAAATACTGAAGGAGAAAATGTAATTTTATTTACACTTACTTGATGCGATACATATAGAGTATTCTCATCAGGATATTTGTGCTCTAGATAATCTTTAATTTGTTGTAAAGATTTAGGATTTTTATAACTAATTGCTCTTAAGACATCAATAATATTGGCACCATAATCATCATCACCAAAGCTCAAACTTCTTAGCAATCTAGAATGATTATGGGTGGTGTTTCAAAAAGTATGCTGGCGTTAAACAAATCCGTTATTAAGGTAAAAGAAAGTCAAATCAAAGGCTTTAAAATGATTTTCGAGCTTTTTAGAAAAGTTGCAACTTCTCCTAAATCCACGCCTGATTCGATGACGAATTCTACAATTGTTACCTTCAATACCGACGGTAAAAAACTTACCAATCACTTGCTTGCAACATTGAAATGCTGTGATAAAACTATCCCAATGATCACTCGCAATTCGAGCATATTGAACCCCAAGCTTTTTAAGTCTAGCTTTAAGACGTTGAACCGTTGCTAAATCCCGCTTACCCCAAACATAAGCAACAATTTCTCCAGATTCTCGATGGTAGGCATAAATAAGCCATTGTTTATTTTTCTTATTCCCTACAAAAGTCCAAAGTTCATCGACTTCAAGACATTCGTAGTGGCTTTGTTTAGGCTGAATCTGATAGATCGATTCACTTAAGGTTCGTAATACCTTGCCAATGCTGATACGCTCGACTTCAGCAATATCTCTAACACCGCTTCCTCTGACCATCAAATGTAATATCTTGCCGGTAATACCTGAGTTACACCCTTGATAGCTTAATGCATGATCACCAATAAACTGACGTTTGCAATCTTTGCACTGATGGGTTTTGTTTCCCATCTACTTTGATGCCATTTCTCTTTATATTGTTACTTAGACAGGTAGGACATTTGATTTGTAGCGTTATTTTCATACCTCTATTTTATCAAAAGCCATATTGTTTTTTTCAGCATACTTTTTGAAACACCACCTGATTATGAATTATTTGATCCGCATTAACTAAAAGACCAATCTCACTCCAATCACTAGCATTGAATTCTTTTTCTATTACTCTTTTTAAATCCAAGATAAGTTTATTAGTCTCTATCTGAGTATCATCTGAAGTTAAATTTGAATTAAACATAGATAGTATTTTTTGATTAAATTTTAGACATAATACTATAGGTATGAAAAAAAAGCCCCCTTTCGGAGGCTTCTTATTTCAAACTTGGTTTTAAGCTTTAGACACTGCGGGTTCAATTGAACCAATCTTTTCAGATTCATTGTCATGCATGATCAATGCAACAGCAATTGCAGTAATCAGAACCGGTAAACCAACTGCCATAAAGTTAAAGTAAGCAGGCAGGTTCATACCAAGTAAACCACCAATCAGAATCGGCCCTACAATCGCACCCATACGACCAATCGCAGAAGACCAGCCAATACCTGTCGAACGTACTGCAAGTGGGTAGAACTGCGCAACATAGCTATACAGCAACATTTGCGAACCAATTGACGCTGCACCAGCCAAGAATACTAAGATGTAAAGTAAGAATTGGTTAGATGCAAAGCCCATTGAGCTCATCACAATCGCACCCATCATACCCAGGAACATCAGTACCGGTTTCAGGTGGAAACGATCCGCAAGAATACCACCACCGACAATACCCACAACCGCACCAACGTTCATTACCATCATGAACATCAAGCTGTTGTCCATCGAGTAGCCTGCTGCCATCATCAACTTCGGTAACCAGCTGCTCAGTGCATACATGGTTAACAGACAAGTGAAGAACGCGACCCAGAACAGTAAAGTATTGACCGCACGACCACGACGGAACAAGCTCACCACGTTGGCTGCTTCAGGCACATTTTCCTGTGGCAAAGTGAAAGTTGTATTCTCGGTAACCGTCAGATTTGGCGCCAAGCGACGTACAATACGACGAGCTTCTGGCTGCTTGTTCTGTTTCACAATAAATGCGAGCGACTCAGGCAGGAATTTCCAGATCACTGGTAATAAAAACAGTGGAATACCCGCGATAAAGAACATGATTTGCCAACCAAAACTTGGGGTAAACCATGAACCCAATAACGCAGCCATTACGCCACCGACCGCATAACCACTAAACATGGTGGTCACCAGCGTACTACGCATTTTTTGTGGGGCATATTCCGAAGTCAATGCCACCAGGTTTGGCATTACGCCACCAATACCAAGACCGGCAAGGAAACGTAAAATACCGAATTCGGTTGGGTTTGAAGCAAAGCCGCCGGCAAAAGTTAAACCACTAAATAATACAATACAGATCATAATCACTTTCTTACGACCGATCTTGTCCGCGAGGGAACCAAAGATCATCGCACCAAACATCATGCCAGCCAGTGCGGTACTTGCAAGCATTCCAGCCTGCACTGCACTTAAGCCCCAGTCTTGCATCAATAACGGTAAAACTACACCATTGATTGCGAGATCGTAGCCATCAAATAAGATAATGAGTAAACACCAAGCAACTACATTGAAGTGGAAAGGCGTGAATTTCGCATTATCGACTACAGAATTTACATCTATTTTTTCCGTTGTCATCGTTCTCATCTCCCATGAGTACTTGTCCATAACATCTTGTTGAAGACTGAAGTCAATCTTCAATGTCAGGCAATATACGCAAGCGGGATTTAAGGCACAATAAGACTAATTGATATTCTGCTATGCTCTCGGAAATGTCATTTATTTGCGTGATATGTCACACTATTATTAATATAAACTTTTGAATAATTGATGTTTATTTTTTAATTCGCCCAATATTTAAGCTCTATTAATCCGCTTATTCTTTTGACCAATTGAATATTGATTTAATTTCATACTAAAGATATGAAAAAGCCCCTTTAAGTAAGGAGCTTTTTTAACTGAGTAGGTTAATTACGAGAGTTTAAATTTTGGCTGTTTTTAATTTTTTCACCACCACGCGACCAGATTGTGGCTTACGAATCATTGAAATAGCGATGATACCAATAATACCTGGCATTGCTACCGCGATAAAGTTCCATTTATGTGGTAACTCCATACCAAGTAGCATACCAATCACGATTGGGCCAACAATTGCACCTGTACGCCCTACAGCAGAAGCCCAACCAATACCAGTAGAACGTACTGCAACAGGATAGTATTGAGCAACATAGCTATATAACAAGATACTGGTACCAATAGATGAGGCACCTGCTAAACTCACAAGTAAATAAATAACAGGGGTTGGAGAATTAAAGCCCAAACCAACCAAAGATAGTACACCGACAGTTAACATACTCATAAGAACAGGTTTAAAGTCAAAACGGTCTGCCAAAATACCACCGCTAATGGTTCCGATCACGGCACCAATATTCAGTGCTAATAAGAACATTAAACTGCTACCTAAAGAATATCCCGCTGCCATCATCAGTTTTGGTAGCCAGCTTCCAAGTGCGTAAAGCATGAGTAAGCACATAAAGAAAGCAATCCAAAATAAGAATGTTCCTGTGGCACGATTTTCTGTAAATAAAGCTTTTACTGATGCACTTTGGGTCTGATCAGCGCTAGCTAGAACCAGTTCAGTATCTTCTTGTATGTCTGCAGTTGGCTCGACTTGCTTTATAAAACGACGTGCTTCATTCACTTTTTGTTCTTTAACGAGGAAAGTTAAAGACTCAGGTAAGAACTTCCAAAAAAATGGAACAAAAAGTAATGGAATACCTGCAATGAAGAACATAATTTCCCAACCAAAACTTGGTGTAAACCATGTACCGCATAATGCAGCCATAATACCGCCCACCGCATAACCACTAAACATGGTGGTTACCAGTGTGCTTTTTAAACGTTTAGGTGCATATTCAGACGTTAGAGCGACTAAGTTTGGTAATACACCACCAATCCCTAAACCAGCAATAAAACGTAAAATACCAAATTCTGTTGGATTAGTGGTAAATCCACCTAAAAATGTAAAAGCACTAAATAAAGAAACACAAATCAAGATAACTTTTTTACGACCAATTTTGTCTGCAAGCATCCCAAACAGCATGGCTCCAAACATCATGCCAGCGAGTGCTGTACTTGCAAGCATGCCTGCTTGAACAGCACTCATGCCCCACTCTTGCATAAGTAGAGGCAGAACGACACCGTTAATTGCTAAATCATATCCGTCAAATAGGACAATAAACAAACACCATAATACAATGCTTAAGTGAAATTTAGTGAATTTTGCCTGATCAATCACATCATTCACACTTACCGTGTTTGCTACTCGCTTCATGTTTTCTGCCATTTTTACTCACCTCCTGTGAGTTTTTTTCGTTGTTTTCAGCACGACACATGACCCTAACTCTTATTTATTATTTTTAATGATTCTTATCGCCATGTCTTCGCAACAACTTAGTTCAACACAGCTACTTTTCATGCAATATCCGACTAAAGTCTTACTTATTCCTTAAAAATCTAAACCCATGAGTCTAGTTTTTAATCAATATTCAACAATTCCAAGAGCTATTTGACTAAAATCCCACGCATAAAAAAAACACCCCCTGCGTTAGCAGAGGGTGTTTTGGAATAATGAGCTGGCGATGACTTACTCTCACATGGGTAATCCCACACTACCATCAGCGCTAAGAGGTTTCACTTCTGAGTTCGGGAAGGGATCAGGTGGTTCACTCTTGCTATGGTCGCCAGCACAACTGTTTATGGACTTGTTCGGGTCTTATTTAACTGCTGTTGCAGTGTTTGCCGTACTTCGTACCAAATGAGTTATTAACAGAGATACTTGAGTTAAATTAGGTTGTTCATTTTATCTAGCTTTTCAACTAAATCAAGTTTGATCGTTTGATTTCGAATCAATTGAGCTTCACTTCTTTCGAAGTTCGTACAACAACTGTTTGGGTGTTGTATAGTCAAGCCTCACGAGCAATTAGTATTGGTCAGCTTCACATATCACTATGCTTCCACATCCAACCTATCAACGTCGTAGTCTTCAACGGCTCTTTAGGAGACATAAAGTCTCGGGGAAATCTTATCTTGAGGTAGGCTTCCCGCTTAGATGCTTTCAGCGGTTATCCCTTCCGAACATAGCTACCCGGCGATGCCACTGGCGTGACAACCGGTACACCAGAGGTTCGTCCACTCTGGTCCTCTCGTACTAGGAGCAGATCCTCTCAAATTTCCAACGCCCACGGTAGATAGGGACCGAACTGTCTCACGACGTTCTAAACCCAGCTCGCGTACCTCTTTAAATGGCGAACAGCCATACCCTTGGGACCTGCTTCAGCCCCAGGATGAGATGAGCCGACATCGAGGTGCCAAACACCGCCGTCGATATGAACTCTTGGGCGGTATCAGCCTGTTATCCCCAGAGTACCTTTTATCCGTTGAGCGATGGCCCTTCCATACAGAACCACCGGATCACTAAGACCTACTTTCGTACCTGCTCGACTTGTGGGTCTCGCAGTTAAGCGCGCTTTTGCCTTTATACTCTACGCGTGATTTCCGACCACGCTGAGCGCACCTTCGTACTCCTCCGTTACTCTTTAGGAGGAGACCGCCCCAGTCAAACTACCCACCAGACATGGTCCTCGTCCCGGATAACGGGACAGAGTTAGAACCTCAATATTACCAGGGTGGTATTTCAAGGACGGCTCCATCGCAACTAGCGTCGCGACTTCAAAGCCTCCCACCTATCCTACACAAGTAAGATCAAAGTTCAATGTCAAGCTGCAGTAAAGGTTCACGGGGTCTTTCCGTCTAGCCGCGGGTACACCGCATCTTCACGGCGAATTCGATTTCACTGAGTCTCTGCTGGAGACAGCGCCCCCATCATTATGCCATTCGTGCAGGTCGGAACTTACCCGACAAGGAATTTCGCTACCTTAGGACCGTTATAGTTACGGCCGCCGTTTACTGGGGCTTCGATCAAGAGCTTCGCTTACGCTAACCCCATCAATTAACCTTCCAGCACCGGGCAGGCATCACACCCTATACGTCCACTTTCGTGTTTGCAGAGTGCTATGTTTTTAATAAACAGTTGCAGGGGCCTGGTTTCTGAGGCTGTCGGCCGCTCAAGGAGCAAGTCCTATCACAGACAACAGCGTACCTTCTCCCGAAGTTACGGTACCATTTTGCCTAGTTCCTTCAGCAGAGTTCTCTCAAGCGCTTTGGTCTACTCGACCTGACCACCTGTGTCGGTTTCGGGTACGATTCCTGTGTAACTGAAGCTTAGAGACTTTTCCTGGAAGCATGGTATCAGCCACTTCACTGTACAAGTACAGCTTGCTATCAGTTCTCAGCATAGAGTACCCCGGATTTGCCTAAGATACATGCCTACAACCTTCCACCTGGACAACCAACGCCAGGCTGACTTAACCTTCTCCGTCCTCTCATCGCATTACACAGAAGTATTGGAATATTAACCAATTTCCCATCGACTACGCCTCTCGGCCTCGCCTTAGGGGTCGACTCACCCAGCCCCGATTAACGTTGGACTGGAACCCTTGGTCTTTCAGCGTGCGAGTTTTTCACTCGCATTGTCGTTACTCACGTCAGCATTCGCACTTCTGATACCTCCAGCAGACTTCTCAATCCACCTTCATCGGCTTACAGAACGCTCCCCTACCACGCATAATAAATTATGCATCCGCAGCTTCGGCATATAGTTTTAGCCCCGTTACATCTTCCGCGCAGGCCGACTCGACTAGTGAGCTATTACGCTTTCTTTAAAGGGTGGCTGCTTCTAAGCCAACCTCCTAGCTGTCTATGCCTTCCCACATCGTTTCCCACTTAACTATAATTTTGGGGCCTTAGCTGGCGGTCTGGATTGTTTTCCTCTTGACTACGGACGTTAGCACCCGCAGTCTGTCTCCCGGATAGTACTCATTGGTATTCGGAGTTTGCATCGGTTTGGTAAGTCGGGATGACCC
This sequence comes from Acinetobacter sp. CIP 102136, assembly GCF_000369685.1. Taxonomy (GTDB): domain Bacteria; phylum Pseudomonadota; class Gammaproteobacteria; order Pseudomonadales; family Moraxellaceae; genus Acinetobacter; species Acinetobacter fasciculus. The sequence continues at coordinate 3,071 of NZ_KB850140.1, read as the reverse complement.
CCTAGCCGAAACAGTGCTCTACCCCCAATGGTATTCGTCCGAGGCGCTACCTAAATAGCTTTCGGGGAGAACCAGCTATCACCAAGTTTGATTAGCCTTTCACCCCTATCCACAAGTCATCCCCTGGCTTTTCAACGACAGTGGGTTCGGTCCTCCAGTTAGTGTTACCCAACCTTCAACCTGCTCATGGATAGATCACCTGGTTTCGGGTCTATACCCAGCAACTAAACGCCCTATTAAGACTCGGTTTCCCTACGGCTCCCCTATGCGGTTAACCTTGCTACTGAATATAAGTCGCTGACCCATTATACAAAAGGTACGCAGTCACCGGACTAAGCCGGCTCCCACTGCTTGTATGCATGCGGTTTCAGGATCTATTTCACTCCCCTCACAGGGGTTCTTTTCGCCTTTCCCTCACGGTACTGGTTCACTATCGGTCAGTCAGGAGTATTTAGCCTTGGAGGATGGTCCCCCCATATTCAGACAAGGTTTCACGTGCCTCGCCCTACTCGACATCATCATATAAGCCCTTTCGTGTACAGGACTATCACCGTCTACGGTCGCACTTCCCAGAGCGTTCCACTAGAACTTATATGACTTAATGGGCTCTTCCCCTTTCGCTCGCCGCTACTGAGGGAATCTCAATTGATTTCTTTTCCTAAGGGTACTGAGATGTTTCACTTCCCCTCGTTCGCCTTGCAACACTATGTATTCATGTTGCAATACCTACCTTATGGTAAGTGGGTTTCCCCATTCAGACATCTCCGGATCACAGGATATTTGCCGCCTCCCCGGAGCTTTTCGCAGGCTATCACGTCTTTCTTCGCCTCTGACTGCCAAGGCATCCACCACATGCACTTAATTACTTGACTATACAACCCCAAACAGTCGTTTATCCTTACAAGTAGGATAAGCAACAGAGCTTGTCTTGCGACTCACTCATACAGTTGGCGTTTGTGCACTTAAGCACCGTACAGCTTCAATTAGATTCATATACCAAAACGCTTGATTCAGTTAATTTCGCTAGAACTCATTTCCTTAATCTTCACATCACAGTAATAAATCACTGTTAGCGTTGATCTTAAAAACGAGTTTGAACAAATTATTTCAACTCAAATATATTCTGTTAATGATTTTTCCAGCCTTCGTCAGGTCAGGAAACTGTGATAAATCACAGAGATTATCAAGTGCGCGTATCATAACGCTTGTACTTGTTAATCTCTAGGATCTAAACACTTGATCGCTTAGGAACTAAACAACTTCATCACTGTATGCTTACATACTGCGCGAAGCGTAGCTTCTTGCTTAAATTTCAAGTAAAAGCAGTGCTTTTATGATCTTGAAATTTGGTGGAGACTAGGAGAGTCGAACTCCTGACCTCCTGCGTGCAAAGCAGGCGCTCTACCAACTAAGCTAAGTCCCCAGCTTATCAATAAGTCAATGTATCGTTCTGTTCTGTTTGCTTCAGCACTTTCATGCTTCGTTAGTCAGATTTGGTGGGTCTGACAAGACTTGAACTTGTGACCCCACGCTTATCAAGCGTGTGCTCTAACCAACTGAGCTACAGACCCTCAGATACATCGTATGAAGAACAACTTGTTGTGGATTCTTACCAATCGTCAATCTTTCGTTAAGGAGGTGATCCAGCCGCAGGTTCCCCTACGGCTACCTTGTTACGACTTCACCCCAGTCATCTGCCACACCGTGGTAAGCGTCCCCCCTAAGGTTAGACTACCTACTTCTGGTGCAACAAACTCCCATGGTGTGACGGGCGGTGTGTACAAGGCCCGGGAACGTATTCACCGCGGCATTCTGATCCGCGATTACTAGCGATTCCGACTTCATGGAGTCGAGTTGCAGACTCCAATCCGGACTACGATCGGCTTTTTGAGATTAGCATCCACTCGCGTGGTAGCAACCCTTTGTACCGACCATTGTAGCACGTGTGTAGCCCTGGTCGTAAGGGCCATGATGACTTGACGTCGTCCCCGCCTTCCTCCAGTTTGTCACTGGCAGTATCCTTAAAGTTCCCGGCTTAACCCGCTGGCAAATAAGGAAAAGGGTTGCGCTCGTTGCGGGACTTAACCCAACATCTCACGACACGAGCTGACGACAGCCATGCAGCACCTGTATGTAAGTTCCCGAAGGCACCAATCCATCTCTGGAAAGTTCTTACTATGTCAAGACCAGGTAAGGTTCTTCGCGTTGCATCGAATTAAACCACATGCTCCACCGCTTGTGCGGGCCCCCGTCAATTCATTTGAGTTTTAGTCTTGCGACCGTACTCCCCAGGCGGTCTACTTATCGCGTTAGCTGCGCCACTAAAGCCTCAAAGGCCCCAACGGCTAGTAGACATCGTTTACGGCATGGACTACCAGGGTATCTAATCCTGTTTGCTCCCCATGCTTTCGCACCTCAGTGTCAGTATTAGGCCAGATGGCTGCCTTCGCCATCGGTATTCCTCCAGATCTCTACGCATTTCACCGCTACACCTGGAATTCTACCATCCTCTCCCATACTCTAGCCAACCAGTATCGAATGCAATTCCCAAGTTAAGCTCGGGGATTTCACATTTGACTTAATTGGCCACCTACGCGCGCTTTACGCCCAGTAAATCCGATTAACGCTTGCACCCTCTGTATTACCGCGGCTGCTGGCACAGAGTTAGCCGGTGCTTATTCTGCGAGTAACGTCCACTATCCAAGAGTATTAATCTCGGTAGCCTCCTCCTCGCTTAAAGTGCTTTACAACCAAAAGGCCTTCTTCACACACGCGGCATGGCTGGATCAGGGTTCCCCCCATTGTCCAATATTCCCCACTGCTGCCTCCCGTAGGAGTCTGGGCCGTGTCTCAGTCCCAGTGTGGCGGATCATCCTCTCAGACCCGCTACAGATCGTCGCCTTGGTAGGCCTTTACCCCACCAACTAGCTAATCCGACTTAGGCTCATCTATTAGCGCAAGGCCCGAAGGTCCCCTGCTTTCTCCCGTAGGACGTATGCGGTATTAGCATCCCTTTCGAGATGTTGTCCCCCACTAATAGGCAGATTCCTAAGCATTACTCACCCGTCCGC
>NZ_KB850139.1:0-6981 GCF_000369685.1 Acinetobacter sp. CIP 102136 | reverse complement strand
TACGGTCGGCATGCAGTACGTGTGGTAGGAATAAGTGTCACTGGCGTATTGTAGCTATAGTCGAAAGGCTAAACCGCTTACAGGGGAACTTCACACAGGCGGAGCGTTGGGAGTAGTTACATAGGACTTGTTAAGTTGTACGTTGGGGAAACCCTCGCAGAGATACAGGCAATGTAACGACAGGGAGCGCGTGGAGCGAAGTGCAAGACTTTGAGTCCTTGTCTGCATAGTCAGCAAAGCTATGTGCGGATACGACCGATATACGTGGCTCCGAAGCCAAATATATACAGGTAAATCGGCAATACTTAAGGGAAATGACTTTTTTTAAAAGTCGTCCCTTAGGGTGAGTATTGCCGAAACTCTCTCAACCGTTCACCAAAGCCAAAGCACGAAGTGCGACGCTTTGGGGAGCATGTTGAGAAGTTGAGTGCATTTGCTTTTATTGTATTTGTAGCAGGGTTGGAGCATTGCACCCTATTTTCTGCTTAGGCTATTTTTTTATTTTACTTTTCTTGTGAAAAGTTTTACTTTATTTTCCTCCAATAACTTAAAAATGCGAATAATAATGGATCAATCTCTGATTAAAAATATTTTGATTGTAGGTGGTGGTAGTGCAGGTTGGATGACAGCATCTTATCTCTCTAAAGCTTTTGGTAATAAAGTGAATATTTCTTTGGTTGAATCGCCTGAAATACCAAAAATTGGTGTAGGTGAAGCAACTATTCCTAATTTACAAAAAGTATTTTTTGATTTCTTAGGATTGAAAGAAGAAGAATGGATGCCAGAGTGTAATGCCTCTTTTAAGGCAGCAATTAAGTTTGTTAATTGGAACGATCCTAATGATAAAAATGATTATTTCTATCATATGTTTGGCCAAGTAAAAAATATTGATGACATTCCTTTGACGCATTATTGGAACTATTTTAGAGAGAATAATTTAACTCAGTTACCTATGGCTTATGATTGCTATGATAAAGCTAGATTATTAGATAAGAACTTATCACCCAAAACTTTAACACATGAAAAAGTAATGAGTCATGCTTGGCATTTTGATGCCCATTTAGTAGCTAAATTCTTAAAGAAACTTTCTATTTCTTGGGGAGTTAAACATATTGAAGATGAAGTTATTAATGTAAGTTTAAATGAAAATGGTTATGTAAAATCCGTTACAACTAATAAGAATGGAGAAATAGAAGCTGATTTATTTATCGACTGTTCAGGATTTAAAGGTCTGATAATTAATCAAGCATTGAAAGAACCTTTTATTGGTATGTCCGATCAATTATTCTGTAATTCAGCTGTTGCAGCCTCTATTAAACATGATGATGAAGAAAATGGAATAGAACCTTATACATCTGCTATTGCTATGAAAAATGGTTGGACATGGAAAATTCCTATGCTTGGGCGTTTTGGTTCAGGTTATGTCTATTCTGATGAGTTCTCAACTAGAGAGCAGGCTACTGATGAGTTCTTAAAGTTATGGAATGTGAAAGAAGATAGTATTTCTCTAAATCATATTAAATTCAGAACAGGTCGTAATAAACGTGCATGGGTTAAAAATTGTGTAGCAATTGGTTTATCCTCGTGCTTTCTAGAGCCATTAGAATCAACAGGGCTTTACTTTATTTATGCTGCAATTTATCAGTTAGTGAAACATTTCCCTAAAAAAGAAATTGATGAAAAATTAGTTAAAGCTTTTAACGAAAATATAGAAAAAATGTTTGATGATAGTCGTGATTTTGTTCAAACACATTACTTTACAACTTCAAGAACTGATACTGCTTTTTGGAAAGCTAATAAGAATGATCTAAAGTTATCTGACTCACTAAAATCAAAGTTAGATATATATAAATCTGGCCTAGTTGTTTGTCCTCCAATTACTACAAATGAAGAAGATTATTATGGAGACTTTGATATAGAGTTTTCTAATTTCTGGACAAATAGCAATTACTACTGCATGTTTACAGGGTTTAAATCCTATCCAAACTCAGTATATCCAAAAATACTTTATGATAATAAATATGATAAAGCTCGAGAATATATGCAAGAGTTAAAGAAACGTGAGGATAATCTCTTGGAAAGTTTACCAAGTACTTATGAATACCTAAAACATCTACACAGTAGAAAATAATATGGAACTTTATACAATTATTTTGTATAGTTTTTTTTGCTTTATAGGGGCCATTTTACCTGGCCCTACATCTTTATTGGCCTTAAATCTAGGTCTTAATAATTCTATAAAAGCTGTTTTTCTAGCTAGTATTGGAGCAGCGATAGCTGATTTTCTGATTATTTGTGCTATTGGTTTTGGACTAAAACAAATAATTGATGATTTTCCTATAATTTTTGAGGTAATAAAAACTCTAGGATTTTTCTACTTAATTTTTATCGCGTATATGATATGGAAATCAGAAAACAGTATTTCTGAACATAAAGATGATACTCATAATATATATAGATTACCTATAAAAGGTTTCTTAACAGCAATTTCTAATCCTAAAGTACTTGTATTTTTTATTGCATTTTTACCCCAATTTATTGATCCTAATTTAAATATATCTTATCAATATATAGTTCTAGGTATCGCTTCTTCGATGATAGATATAATTTGTATGACAATATATGGATTATTGGGAGTTAAATTATTATATTTTTTTAAGGATAAAACTAATCTACTTTATCTTAATCGTATAAGCGCTATATGTATGGCTAGTATAGCTATGTTCCTGATAATAAGGTAACTAGACTCTATTTTTTTTCTTATTATGATTTAGGACAGCTTGTCCTAAATCCTTCCAAATTTCCCATTTCATATCATTTGGGTCGATTTCAGCAGTTTTAAGCAGAACTCCAAGTAATTCCGCAGGATCACGCTTATCTAGGTTAGCAATCTCAAAAAGTGCGCCTAATTGGATAAGGTGGCGTGTACGAGCTTTTCGTTCAGCTTCCTTTTCTGCATTCAATAATTTTCTAACTGCAACTTTTTGCTTATTTGCTCGATCTATTGCTTTTTCAGCTTTGATTAAGGCATTAATTTTTTTCTCTTGGTCAGGTGTTCTGTACTGAATTTTGGCTAATTCAAGTAAAAGTTTTTGAGCATCATTAGGGTTCTTTAAAGCAGAAATATAGGTGATTTTTTCAAATAGCCATTCATTATTCATATTTAATTCCTTGATTCAGATACCGCAAAATTACAGGCTCAATACTCAAAGAACGATAACAAAATATTTACGTTCGAGTAACGTAATTTTGTTAAAGTCGTTCTAGAGATTGTCGTCTGCACTTCCATCAAAAATTTGATGGCGCGCTTAGACGTTTCTCAATTTCATTGAGAAACCTAATCACGTTAGGGACTTCATCCCTAAAACCCTGAAACTTCTTTTTTTCGTAAATTGAAAATTTACGGAAAAAAGAAGTACCAAAGCTAGGAGCAAAATATGCAACTAAAACAGGTATTGGGAAAAATCAAAGACATTACTTTTGGCGTGATCGCAGCACCGCTACTTATCATTATTATGATATGGGCTTCGATACTCGATCAAAGAGCCTTTAAGAAAGAACGCAACCAAAAAAAGGAACAGGATAAAACCTAATGGCGATTGCTCGTTTAAGTGTCAAAGTTGGTAAGGCAGGTAAGGCAGCCCCGCATGCCGAATATATAGATCGGGATGAAGAAAAAAAGAAAAAAGAGGAACAGGCTAAAACTGACCTTGAACATAGTGACTATGGGAACATGCCGAAATGGGCGGAACATAATCCGATTAACTTTTGGCAGTCAGCCGACCTTTACGAGCGCAAAAATGGCAGTACCTACCGAGAATATGAAATTGCCCTGCCTAGAGAGATGAATGCCGAGCAACGCCTAGAACTGGTCGAGGACTTTATCCAGTCTGAAATTGGCTCAAAATATCCGTATCAGTTTGCCATTCATAACCCTAAAGCAATGGATGGCAACGATCAGCCCCACGTCCACCTTATGTTTAATGAACGTCTGCAAGATGGAATCGAGCGAGATCCAGAGCAATATTTTAAACGCTATAACAGCAAGAATCCTGAACGTGGCGGAGCTAAAAAAGACAATACCGGCAAGAGTTACCAGGAACGAAAAACCGATATTAAAGACCTACGCCAAAGATGGGCAGATCTATGCAACAGCCATTTAGAAAAACATCAACTTGACAGCCGTATTGATATGCGAAGCTATAAAGAGCAAGGCATTGACAAAGAACCTGAAAAGAAACTGCTACCAAGCCAAGCGAAGAATCCTGAAATCAGGGAAGCCCTGCAACAGTCGCGTACAGCCCATAAAGAGCTTGTAGGGCTAGACTTAGGCGACCCGAAAAAAGACCTCCAAGACCTCAAAGACAGCCCAATTTCAGACAAAGAAATTAAACAAGGTATTGAGAGCTTTAAGGCTGATTTTGATAGCTTCAAACAGCTTGCTTTGGAACAGTACAAAGAACAGCAGAAATTAGAACGAGAGCAACAGAAAACCATGAATTTTAAAGGGATGAGCCGATGACACCTGATGAAAAAAAGCTATATGCACTGATGGCAGTTGCAGAACAACAGCAAAACTTAGTCAATCAGGCCGTTAAAGAGCTTCAAATCACCGAAGAACGCATTCAGAAGGTTATCGCAGGGCAAACCCATCATACCGTATCAAAATCGCTAAATACGGGTTTACAGGAGGGTACAGCGGAGCTTGTTAAGACCGCTAAAGCACTTGGACGCTTAAAAAATTCGATTGATTCAGCCAGTGATCAATTCTCATGGAAAATCATCACAATAGTTTTGGGGATTTTTGCCATTCTTATGCTTGGCATCATTTGGTTATTTGCTGTTTATATCAAACCGCTAGAGAATATTTCTAAGATTGAAAGTTTAAGAGAGGATGGTATTCAGCTTGAGATTCGAAGTTGTACTGTTGGAGAAGAATCTAAACCATGTGTGCGTGTGATGAAAGAACAGTGCAATTATGGAAAAAATCATGATTTATGTGTGATCGACCCTATATAGAAAAATTCGAAAACAAAATTTGAAAGTCTGTTATGCCAATAATTAGAGTTTTAATACTCATATTTTTACATCAAAAGTAATGAAAAAGTAAAGACAATGCCTTATATTATCTTTACATTATTGGTTCCTTGGAGGGATTAACCATGTCCGCAGTCAATTTCAATATGCGTTTAGAGGCAGAACTGAAAGAAAAAGTTACTCCTATTTTGGAGGACTACGGTTTAACCATGCCACAGGCATTTAAACTGTTCTTAAATCAAATTGTTAAAACGAAAACGATTCCATTGTCTTTTGATTATGCAAGGGAAACAGCTTTAACCCCTAAAGCAGCAGCAAAGTTGCTTCAATCTCTTAAAGAAATTGAAAATGGGGAGTACACCGAGTATGAAACAGTAGAAGAAGCCATCCAAGCAATGTCGGAAGAAGCTAATGGCTAAACGAAAAATAATCGTAACCAGTTCATTTAAAAGAGACATTAAAAGACGTTATTTAGATTTGGTTACGGCTGAATGGGCCGAGGTACTGGACTGTTTAGTTGCTAATAGTCCATTACCTGAAAAATATCTAGATCATCCATTAAAAGGTGGTGCTGAGTTTAAAAATTGTCGAGATTGCCACGTTAAACCTGATTTAGTCTTGATTTATAGGCTCGTAGGGGATGATGTTTTAGAATTACACCAGTTAGATAGCCATTCAGAAATTTTTGGTTAAGTGACCATTCAGAATTGTTTTTAATGTTTTGAAGTTAGTAAAAGTTAAGGAAGTTGTTATGTTGAAGCGGTCAAGTTTAGAAAGAAAAGAGTTCAAGCAGGAAGAGCTTACACTAATGAAGAAGCTTGATTTAAATGATATTGAGATTATTAAGTCTGATAATCTTGCACAACTCTTAATTTGGACTTCTGAACTTGCTCAACATAATCATGCTCAATTTATTGAATTTAGTAATAAGTTAGAAAATATTGATGAAATAGAAGAACGAGAAGAAATTAATAAAAAAATTAATTTTTATAGGAAAAGTGCATTTTCAGAGAATCAAATCAAAGATTTCTATATAAAGAAGCTACTGGATCAGGGAGAAGCGACCATAAGGGGATATATCAAACATCCGATTAAGCAGGATACGAAATATGCTGTAATTTCTTACCATGGATATGATTTTATTAGTTTTGCAACGCCTGAAATTGTTGAAAAATTCCCCCTGAATTTCATTGATTTTGTGCAAATGGAAGCACCAAAAACACTGGCTGATATACACCCCGATGAAGCTCTACTGCTATCAACTATCAAGAATTTTATAAAGCCCTTTAAAGAACAATATAAAAAAATAACGAGCAAAAATAGGGAGATTAAAGAACATAATGCGGTCGTACATGAAATTTATATAAAAATTAAAAATAAAGAAGCAACTCTGCAAAAATCAACAGACTCGAAGCCTAAAGAATCTAGTCCAAAGTCTACTGAAAATAGTGCTGTACCAGTAGAAATGAAGCAGGTGGCCATTCAGAAAAATATGGCTCCACAAGAAAAGCCGATTACAGTGATTAAGAAGCGAAAGTTTGCTTTAAACAAAGAAAAGTAAATTTTAATTTAAAAATACAAAGAAAAAGCCCATCGAGTATTGAAACTCGACGGGCTTTCGCTTTATATTCAGCGGTACGCAGTTATTTGATGCTTCAACATCAAGTAACGAAGATCAGCGGAGTACCACCTCGCACTGATTTCACACTAAGGCTTGTACCTGAACTCTATTTTCACAATAAACAGTGTTTATATCAAGCCTCAAAATGATAAGTCTTCGTTAATTCGTGTTTTAAATCGTCAAATAAGTATCCTAGATCGAGCTTTGCCCGCTTCTGCGTGTCCGTTTTACGGTCGGCATGCAGTACGTGTGGTAGGAATAAGTGTCACTGGCGTATTGTAGCTATAGTCGAAAGGCTAAACCGCTTACAGGGGAACTTCACA
>NZ_KB850138.1:0-10442 GCF_000369685.1 Acinetobacter sp. CIP 102136 | reverse complement strand
ATAAGGTGTATTATGTTAATTGTAGAAAAACTACATTTATATAATTTTTTAACTTAATCCTGTAAGTTATTTTTTAGGCTCTATTTTTATAAATTATTCTTATTTAAGTGCTTGAAATTTATTTTAAAGAACAAATATATAGCTTTTATTAAATTATAATTGGGGGGGAGGATGAATCAAGAAGAACTACTTCGAGAAAGTATTATTGATACGCAACTCACTGTTCGTGCTATTGACGTTAAAGCTGGATTTTTTCTTGTTTTTCTGTGTCTGCCATTGAGTCAAATGGATAAAATCACAGCTGGATTACATACTTTAATTAAGCATCATGATTTTTGGCTACTATTAATCATATTTGATTTTATGTTATGGACAATTGGTCTTTTACTTTTAGTATTTTCAGTTTTTCCTTTAAATAATCCAAAAGATTCGATTGATTTTGATGGTTATCAAAATCATCCTAAAGGTTTTTTCTTTGGTGGATATCTATTCTCCAAATTAGGTTTTTGGTCAGCACTTAATATTTTACATATTCCAAAAACTTCTACCAAATTTGTCCAAGAAAAAAATTATGTGGATTCTTTGACTAGTGAAAATATTAAAGATGAATTGCTATTTGAACGTATGAAGTTAATTTCTATTAGAGACTTAAAGATTAAGAGATTACAAAAAGCTCTTTTTACTACAGTATTTTGGGTGGTGATAAGTTTTGTAATTTGGTTAGCAGTGATTATTGTGAAATAGAGAGAAAAGAATTGAATCATTTATTAGGTTTAACCCAACTAGAATATATCCAACTACAAAACAAAGTAACAACTGTTTGTCGTTATAGTTTAGATGAAGCGGAAAATGAGTGGGAATATACAGAAGCAGGACAAAAGCTTGTCGAAAAATCGGCCTCTTTGGAAAATAGAAATGAAAGTTTAGTGATACTTGATAGTGCAATACCTTCAAACATTCCAGGACATGATTTGGTAGATAAGGCAAAAATCAGTGATTTTATTGCATTAGTTTGTGATATCAGGAAGTCCACACAACGCTTAAGTACAAATTTAGTTGATGCTAGAGTTAATGGTATTCAAAGGGTTTTTTATGAAACTTCAGCACTTTTACCAAGTTTGGAAGTAGTAATTGATCATTTCAGCGGTTCGGTTACAGAATATTTAGGTGATGGTGTTTTAGGTTTTTTCCCTTATTTAAACGATGATGATTTATATAACTCTTATTATGCATCAATTGGTTGTATGGAAATGGTTAGAACTATCGTAAATTCAGAGATAAAGAGTAGATACAATTTACCGCCACTTGATATAGGAATTGGAATGGCATGTGGTCCTGCTATGGTAAGAAAAGTAGCAAAAAAACATGTAAAAGCATTTGGAAGATGTGTTTGGACAGCTAGTAAACTGTCTGGTGGAACAAATTTAATTCTTATTGATGATATTTTACGAGGCAAGTGGCCATCAAGTCAAAATGGTGCAATTAGCTTTAGAACTAAACAATTAAGTAAGAATGTTGAGGGTTATAAGTTATATCCACAATAAATAATTAATAATCTGAGACACCATCTATCTGGTGTCTTTTTTATTTAACATAAAATCTCTTATACAAATCCCTAATTTTTTGATGACAAATAATATTTTCAATGAGCAGTATCACAATCATAAATAATTATTTTCTCCAAAAACTTATTTTTGTTCTTAATGATATTATTTTTATCTCTGGAGCTAAAAATTTGTTAAATGCACTTTTAATTTTTTTCGCTGCAAGCTGTATCTTAGCTTATAACTATAAAAAAATTAGCTTATCTAAAAATCAAGTTCGCTCTTCAAGTACCAAATTTTTATATGAAAATATAAACTATATTGTTGCTTTTATTGCTTATGGTATTGTTATTTATAGCCTTTCACTTTTAGCTAAAATTAGTTATAAAGAAAATAACATTTATGAAATGTTAGTTGTCTCAACATTTTTAACTATATTGACTCTTTCAAAATCTTATTTTTTCAGTCCATTTGGATTAAGACGTTTAAAATAAAAACCCCGACATTCTATCGGGGTTTTTATTTAAGAAGATGACAACTATATCTAACTAAATATTTGTCCATCTTTTAGCTTTTTAATATTTTTAAACAAATAAAATATAGCTAATATAATAATGACAACGGGTACAAAACTTATTTCTAATTTAAGTACTTTATTTAACCCTGAAATTAAAAAAGCTATACCGAATAATATTTCTAATCCATCCCAATCAAGATCTTTTAATGACTTAACCAAATTTACTAAAAGGATCAAACTACCAGCTACAATAAACATAGATCCTTCTGGAAGGAAATTTGGAATTAGATAAGAAATTCCAAAAAATATTAAAAAAACAGCTAAACCAATAGCGCCATATACTGTTGATTTATCTTTTGAACTACTATTTTCCATATGTTTCCTCCTAAATTTAATTTTTTAAATTAAGGCTAAAGTTCTTCTTCTAACTTAAGCCGTTTTATGGTTTTTTCGATGCTGTTTCAAAAGCTGTTCTGCCTCATGCAACTTGTTTTCAAGCTCTTCATTAGCTTTCATGAGTTCTCGATACATTACTTTTTTTTCAGCATCCACAAATCTTTTAAGAACTTCACGCATTAATGCTTGATATCCTAATTTTTGAGCTGAGCCAATCTCTTTTAGATCGGTAATTAAATCCTTCGGCAAACGAATAGAGATCATCTGCATATTGCTAGATTTATTTAAAATTTCATGAAAATTTGCAGGAACGGGGGAAGATTTTGAAAAATTAGGATCTGCTCCCAATTCTCTACTTTCCCATAGATTTGCATCATCTAGCTCAAGAGACTCTATTACTTGAACTTGATCTTTATTTTTCATATATCTACCTAACTATTTAATCGTGTTAGCTACACGGCACTTGTAAAAGTGCTTCTGGAATGGATAAAACTGAAGAGTTTTTTGTTCAGTTTCTAAGACACTCTAAAAAGTGTGCAACATCACTTTTTAGAGTGTCTTTTAAGTTATTTAGCTTTGAAGAACATTTCAATTTCGGCCTTATTAGGCTCAAAGGCTGATTTAATTGCAAATTTTTGTCTATCTTCATAAAACATAAAACATATTTTCAATAACCGCCCCGAATCCGTTTCACTAATGAACCATTTTGTTGAAGGATCAGTTCGATGTTCTTCACGTTCATCTTCTAAAAACTGGCTACCATTAAAGTTAAGAAAGCATTGCTCTACTTCTGCGGGTACTACATTGTGCTTGTCTGCTAACTTTTGTCGCACACGAGCTGAAATTAAGAATGGGTCATCATTTTCACCGGACATTTATACTAACACTCCTCAAAGAGAATATATATACATTTTGTATATACAATATGTATATCAATATCTACTTTTTTAGTTAAATAGTCAATTAAACACCGGGAATTATTGGCTGTAAATTAGTCATTTACAGCAAAAAATATAAAATATTGTATATACAAAATATATATACGTTCTTTTTCTCTGCTGTTCAACTTTTTTTAAAAATATTTTTTGACTTAACATAAAATCTCTTATTCGAAATCTGAATTTTCCACTAAATATCCACCCATTTAACATAATAGAGCTTATACGAAACGTATTTTTAATATTACTTTAAGATCAGTATCTTATCGTTATTCATACCCTCTGGAACGTTCTCGTTCAACCGACTTGGAAACAAGTCGGTTTCTTTTTAAGCAAAACTGTAACTTTTAGCCAATAAAGTTGATCAAAAAACATTCGTTTTTGCATTTTTTCCTGATTTCTCAAGGGTCACAGTTCAGAAATAATCCCCAATTTCTGCGGACAACTCTTGGGATAAAATAGGCCAACTTTGTAAGCTAAAACTTACACAGATTTAATGTTTTTGCGGATTAGTAATCCAAAGCATTAGCCCTATGATGAATACATAAGGGAACTGGATGTTTCCAGAAAACAAGAATAAGAAAATAGCGCAAGGAATGGGCAGCACGAGATCAGTAAGACGAGCACCCCGATATGAAAAAGCCCGACAGGATGTCGGGCTTTTTTATTAACTATCTAAATCAAATTTCCACATTAAAGAAAACTTGGTAAACCTTTAGCAGGATCTGTTTCACGTGCCGCTTGAGCATCTGCTACAGTCATACCTAAGGCATTAGCAACGCCTTGCCCATAAGCTGGATCGCAAGCATAACAGTTGCGGATATGACGGTATTTGATGAAATCTAGCGCATCACCCATCGCTGCGGCCGTGTTATTAAACAATGCTTGTTTCTGCTCATCATTCATCAAATTGAACAGGGCACGGGGCTGGCTGAAGTAGTCATTGTCATCTTCGCGGAAGTCCCAGAAATCAGCATCACCGGTAATCTTTAATGCTGGTTCTTTAAACTGAGGTTGTTCCTGCCACTGGTTAAAACTGTTCGGTTCATAATGTGGCAATGAACCATAGTTGCCATCCATGCGGCCCTGACCATCACGACGATTAGAGTTTACAGGGCAGCGTGCAGCATTGACCGGAACCTGTGAATGATTTACACCAACACGATAACGTGCTGCATCAGCATAGTTCACCAGACGCGCCTGTAACATACGATCCGGTGAGTAGCTAATTCCCGGTACCAGATTGCTTGGTGCAAAGGCAGCCTGTTCTACATCCTGGAAATAATTTTCCGGATTGCGGTTCAGTTCGAATTCACCGACTTCAATCAGTGGATAATCACCTTTCGGCCAGACTTTGGTCAGGTCAAATGGATGATAAGGAACTGTTTCAGCTTCCAGTTCCGGCATGATCTGAACGTACATTTTCCATTTTGGATACTCACCACGCTCAATGGCATCAAATAAGTCAGTCTGACTACTTTCACGATCTTTAGCAATCAAATCTGCTGCTTCAGCATCGGTCAGGTTCTGGATGCCTTGCTGGGTACGCATATGGAATTTCACCCAGAAGCGTTCATTTTGGGCATTGATAAAACTGAAGGTATGGCTGCCAAAACCATGCATATGACGGTAGCCAGCAGGAATACCGCGATCCGACATCACAATGGTCACCTGATGCAAGGCTTCAGGCAATAATGTCCAGAAATCCCAGTTATTGGTGGCACTGCGCTTGTTGGTTTTCGGGTCACGTTTGACTGCTTTATTCAGGTCAGGGAACTTACGGGCATCCCGCAGGAAAAACACCGGGGTATTATTGCCGACCAGATCCCAGTTGCCTTCTTCAGTATAGAATTTCAGGGCAAAACCTCGAATATCACGTTCTGCATCGGCCGCGCCACGTTCACCCGCCACCGTTGAGAAACGCGCAAACATTTCGGTTTTCTTGCCAACTTCAGAGAAAATTTTAGCGCGAGTATATTGGGTAATATCATTGGTCACGGTAAAGGTACCAAAAGCACCTGAACCTTTAGCGTGCATACGACGCTCTGGAATCACTTCGCGGACGAAGTTTGCTAATTTTTCATTCAACCATAAATCTTGGGCAAGTAAAGGTCCACGCGCACCTGCCGTCATACTGTTCTGATTATCGACCACAGGGGCACCAGCTTCAGTAGTCAGGTGGGTAACAGGACATTTTTTAGGGTCTTGACTCATACTATTAACTCCCGTTTCTTTTAATGCAGAAATTTAAGATTTTCAATCCTATCTTACCCTTTACTTGCTTATTAAAATATTAAACTAAGGATATTTTTGAAAATTTATAGCCAACTGATTTAACATAAAATCTCTTATACGCAATCAAAAAAGTGAGGTAAAAACCTCACTTTGTATAAAGCCAAATAAATGGATATTTCCTAGAATTTTAATTAATAAAAGTTATCACGGTAGAAGTTATAAGTAGTATTGTGGCGATCAATGTTAAGTAGATGCATGATTTACTCATTGATTGATCATCTACTTTGAAAAAGTTCTTTATTGGATCCTTCCAACCAGTCATTTGACTCCAAGGATACCAAAAACATAAAAAACCCAAAGTACTTAAAATTCCGGCTAAATCAAAACTCTTGGATAAGCCAAATAGACTTATAGCAACAGATGCTGCACCTAAGACAAAACCAAACCAAGATTTAATCAAGGGAGCCTTGGGAGAAGTTATTGATAAATTATTCATATTAGAGTTCTACATTAAAGATTAAATAACTTTCTGTCTCTTTCATCCGTCAAATACCGGTCCATCTGAGCGATCAATTTAGCCCGTGCCTGTTCATCTTCTTCAGTGATTTTTAGCATACAGGATCCGATTAGAATTTTGCGTCTAGTATCATCTTTACGAGTCTGTTGTTTCTCTTTAGCACGTTCTCTTGCTAGTGCTGCCTGTCTTTGAGCCTTTAACTGTTTTAGCTTTTCTTCCTGTGCCTTAATCTTGCTGTCTAGTGTTTCAGTAATACTCATTAATCCAATACCATCATCCTGGGAAACCATCCCTAACATAAGCGCACTTGAATATGCATTCAAGGTGCTATATGTATAGTAATGTTTTCCTCGAAGAGCGCACTTATGCAAACTTCGTTTGCAAGTCCGATTGGGGTCTCCCCAATACCCCGACAACCGTATTCACGGTTGTATTTCACTACGTGAAAATTTAAAAGCGAAAAATAGACATGGCGATTTACCACTTTTCAGTCAAAACCGTAGCACGATCCGCAGGGCGTTCCGCCACTGCTGCGATTGCCTATCGGGCAGGTGAAAAGATCTATTGTGAACGTGAAGGCCGAGAACATGACTACAGCCGAAAAACTGGTGTGGAATACAAAGAAATTTATTTACCCGAAGGCGCACCAGAACATTTAAAAAATCGGGAAAAACTCTGGAACGAAGTTGAACAAAGGGAAACTCGAAAAAACTCGACTGTAGCCCGGGAATTTGAAATTGCCTTTCCAAGTGAACTGAACCAGGAACAACGTCTGGCCATGCTCGAAGAATTATGTGCCAGCATCGTGAAAAGACATCAGGTAGCAGTCGATGCCTGTATCCATGCACCGCATACCGGATCCGGCAGTGATGAGCGCAATTATCACGCCCATATCCTAATGAGCACACGTAAACTCACTCCAGAAGGTTTTACAGAGAAAACCCGGGAGCTCGATCAGAAACACAGTGGAGAAATCGAGCACTGGCGCGAACACTTTGCCGATATCTGCAATATGCACCTGGATCTGGCCGGATCCACCGCCCGGGTCGACCACCGTAGCTACAAAGACCAAGAGAATGGCCTGGAAGCCACCCTGCACGAAGGACCGAAAGTCACCGAACTACGTAGAAGAGGCATCGAAACCGAAATCAGCCGAACCAATGATGAAATCAAAGAAAGAAATCAGGCTCAGCTGCAATACGGCAAAAATATGGACCTGCTGATTGCTGAAAACGAGATAAAACTCAGTGCATTGAAAACAGAACAGCAAACTCAGATTGAAAATAGTGCTAAAACGCCACCAATTGACGAAAAAGCCCTGTTTGAGGAAAAACAGAGGGAAACCCTTGGCAAAGTGCTAAAACGCGAAATCAGCGCAAAAGAGGCGAATCTAGACCTGGATTTTATGCAGGATGTTTTTAAAAAGGCAGAAAACACCTTGGGTAAGATGCAACAGCATAAAAACGAGTTTAGTCAGCAGCTCGCCCAAGACATCGTGAAAAGCGGACTCAAACAAAGTCATGACAAATTGCAAAGCCTGGTGGATCAACACAACGAATTAACCAAGAACAAACCCTTACTGTTTGGAAAAAAAGCCTGGGAAGCCCAACGTGATGCGATTTACCAAGAACATAAACAACTGAAAGGCAGACATGAATACCAGAAAAAAAATGGTGTGAAGGATTTATTGGAAAACGAAAAATTCAAAGAACATGCCTGGAAACAGTACCAAAAGCAGCATCCAGCCAAAGCCGAGCAATACCAAAACTTATATAAAAACTATCGGACTATCAAAACCTGTGTGGATGAGATCAAAGCAGAACAACAAATGAAACTTAGACAAGAACAACAGCTCAAAGCAAAGCAACATGCGCCAAAAATGAAATCTCGTGGCATGAGTCGATAAACAGAGCGAGTGTCTACGAGCGAACTGAAAAAATTTGCTTATCCCTTTCCCTGATTACAAGCTCCCTATCCATCAATCACCTGCTTTACAGAGCATCCCGAATGGGTGCGAACTTTCCAAATTTGATTCCTAAACCGAGCGTAGCGAGAAAAAAAAGCTTATGAGCGAAGCGAATTCCGAGTTGCTTTTGCTTTTTCTAAAAGTCACGAAAACGTGAACCAAAAATTGCCCCGACGAATCGAGCGAAAGCGAGATTCAATAGAGTTTGAGCGAAGCGAAAACCAAGGGCAATTTTTCATGAAATATGCTTTTAATTATTTTTAAAGTTTTTAAATGTTTTTAACTCGACTGAATCCTTTTATTTATAAGGCTTTCAAGCTTTATATAGCAACGTTTCCTCGGTTATATAGCAACGTTTCCTCGGTTATATAGCAACGTTTCCTCGGTTATATAGCAACGTTTCCTCGGTATTTGACAACAAATATTTATTATGTTGTTATAGCAACACAATAAAATTGTTGCTAAATAGAATGACATGACAGACTTAGTCGTAAAATCTAATAAACTTGTACAAGCTTTACAGACACTTACTTTAAGCGAAACCCGTTTACTTCAGCTCGCAATTGTAGATGCTCGTGAGACTGGACAAGGATTATCAACAGATGAACCTTTAGAATTAAATGCTCTTAGATATGCTAAAGCATTTAACGTTTCTCCAGATGCAGCTTATTTAGCATTAATTGAAGCAGAAGATTCTCTTTTTAAAAGACAATTTACGATTACCAATGAAGATGGAACTTTAACAAAAAGTCGCTGGATTCAAGATGCTAATTATCGGAAAGGTGAAGGAAGAATTTTAGTTACCTTAACTCGTGTGGTAATTGAACATGTCACTAAAATAGATGGGTTTGAACAGTATTTTACTAGTTATCATTTGAAAAAAACTGCTGACTTCAAAAGCGTTTATGCAGTACGTCTTTATGAGCTCTTAATGCAATGGAAGTCTGTAGGGAAAACGCCTGTTTATGAATTAAATAAATTTCGTAGCCAACTTGGTATAGGTGTTAACGAATACACTCGAATGGAAGCATTTAAGAGACGTGTTTTAGATATTGCAGTAGATCAAATCAACGAATTTTCAGATATAACTGTTAAATACGAACAGCATAAAAAAGGTCGTTCAATCTCAGGATTTTCTTTTAGCTTTAAGCCAAAGAAAGCAACTATTCGATCTATAGAAACTAATAGAGACCCTAATACAACTGATCTGTTCTCGAGAATGACAGATAAGCAACGCCACTTATTCGCTACTAAACTTTCCGAACTACCAGAAATGGGTAAGTATTCTCAGGGTACAGAAAGCTATCCACAATTCGCTATACGTATTGCTGAAATGCTTCAAGATAGTGAAAAATTCCAAGAATTATTCCCTTATCTTCAAAAAGTTGGCTATCAAGCTGCCTAAAATTTATACTTGATCATTTGTCTATTAGGCAGTCTAATAGACAACAACTTTTGACAGAGTTAGGCATAGATTTACAGCATGAAAAGCCTTACAGTTCTTGAGCTTTCTAAGCTTTACAATATCAATAGACAAACGATTTACAACAACATAAAGAAAGGAATTTTAAGTAAAAATTCTGATAATAAAATTGATCTGGCTGAAGCTATCCGTGTTTTTGGCGAACCTTCAAAAAAACTAGATGTAAAAGAGTCTGTAAAAATAGACAGTCCAAATTCGGCAGAAGTTTTACTACTTAGGCAACAGATAGACATGCTGAAAAATCAGCTTGATGATGCAAAAGAGCGTGAATCCTTTTATCAAAATCAAATTGAGACGATGCAACGTCTACTGGAAGCACCCAAACCAAAGATTCAAGACCCTAGTGAACTCGAACTCCCTCAATCAGCTCCCATTGTAGAAATGAAGGAAGATGTAATAGTCGTTCCACCTAAAGATGACGGATTGACTACTCCAGAGAACAAACATATCCCTGTCCCAGAACACGTTGAGCCTGAACCTAAAAAGAGAGGCTTCCTGAGCCGTTTTTTCCTTCCTTATGGTTAGCCAGGACTCCAATTTTTTGATGAGCCAATTTCAGTGCAAGCACATGAAATAATGACTCATCAAAAAACCGGATGAGGTTTATTAAAACTGAATAAAACCGTGGAACATTGATCACTTATTAAGCGTGGAACGTGACAAATCATTAAAAAAGCCCAATCCGCTGAGATTGGGCTGATTAAAACAATTTAAGCTATTGATTTAAAATAAATAATTTAACGCATTTCGCATAAGGTGTATTATGTTAATTGTAGAAAAACTACATTTATATAATTTTTTAACTTAATCCTGTAAGTTATTTTTTAGGCTCTATTTTTATAAATT
>NZ_KB850137.1:0-11599 GCF_000369685.1 Acinetobacter sp. CIP 102136 | reverse complement strand
ACCGTATTCACGGTTGTATTTCACTACGTGAAAATTTAAAAGCGAAAAACAGGCATGGCGATTTACCACTTTTCAGTCAAAACCGTAGCACGATCAGCAGGACGTTCCGCCACTGCTGCGATTGCCTATCGGGCAGGTGAAAAGATCTATTGTGAACGTGAAGGCCGAGAACATGACTACAGCCGAAAAACCGGTGTGGAATACAAAGAAATTTATTTACCCGAAGGCGCACCAGAGCATTTAAAGAATCGAGAAAAACTCTGGAACGAAGTTGAACAACGGGAAACCCGAAAAAACTCGACAGTCGCCAGGGAATTTGAAATTGCCTTTCCAAGTGAACTGAACCAGGAACAACGTCTGGCCATGCTCGAAGAATTATGTGCCAGCATCGTGGAAAGACATCAGGTAGCAGTCGATGCCTGTATTCATGCACCGCATACCGGATCCGGCAGTGATGAGCGCAATTATCACGCCCATATCCTAATGAGCACACGTAAACTTACGCCAGAAGGTTTTACAGAGAAAACCCGGAAACTCGATCAGAAACACAGTGGAGAAATCGAGCACTGGCGCGAACACTTTGCCGATATCTGCAATATGCACCTGGATCTAGCCGGATACACCGCCCGAGTCGACCACCGCAGCTACAAAGACCAGGAGAATGGCCTGGAAGCCACCCTGCACGAAGGACCGAAAGTCACCGAACTGCGCCGAAAAGGGATTGAGACCGAAATCAGCCGTAGTAATGATGAAATCAAACAGAGAAATCAGGCGCAGCTGCAATACGGCAAAAATATGGATCTGCTGATTGCTGAAAATGAGATAAAACTCAGCACACTGAAAACTGAACAGCAGACCCAAATCAAAAATAGCGCTAAAACGTCACCAATTGACGAAAAAGCCCTATTTGAGGAAAAACAGAGGGAAACCCTTGGTAAAGTGCTAAATCGCGAAATCAGCGCAAAAGACGCGAATCTAGACCTGGATTTTATGCAGCGCAATCTCAAACAAGCCGAAATAAACCTGACCAAGCACCACAAACATCAAAACGAGTTCAATCAGCACCTTGCCCAGGAGATCGTGAAAAGCGGACTCAAGCAAAGTCATGACAAATTGCAAAGCCTGGTCGATCAACACAACGAATTAACCCAGAACAAACCCTTACTGTTTGGAAAAAAAGCCTGGGAAGCCCAACGTGATGCGATTTACCAAGAACACAAAAAACTGAAAGGTCAGCATGAACACCAGAAAAAACATGGTGTGAAGGATTTATTGGAAAATGAAAAATTCAAAGAACATGCCTGGAAGCAGTACCAACAACAACATCCGGCCAAAGCCAAGCAATACCAGACTCTATACCCATCCTATCAAGTCATTAAAAAATGTGTGGATGAGATCAAAGCAGAACAACAGATGAAACTCAGACAAGAACAACAGCTCAAAGCACAGCAACAAGCTCCTAAAATGAAATCTCGTGGCATGAGTCGCTAAACAGAGCGAGTGTCTACGAGCGAACTGAGAAAATTTGCCCATCCCTTTCCCTGATTACAAGCTCCCTATCCATCAATCACCTGCATGGCAGAGCATCCCGTATGGGTGCGAACTTTCCAAGTTGGATTCCTAAACCGAGCGTAGCGAGAAAAAAAAGCTGATGAGCGAAGCGAATTCCGAGTTGCTTTTGCTTTTTCTAAAAGTCACGAAAACGTGAACCAAAAATTGCCCCGACGAATCGAGCGAAAGCGAGATTCAATAGAGTTTGAGCGGAGCGAAAACCAAGGGCAATTTTTCATGAAATATGCTTTTAATTATTTTTAAGCTTTTAAATGCTTTTAGATAGCCTGTAAACCTGAATTTATAAGGCTTTGAGAGATTATAAAACGAGGTTTACCTTGCATTAAAACGAGGTTTACCTTGCATTAAAACGAGGTTTACCTTGCATTAAAACGAGGTTTACCTTGCATTAAGCGAGTTGATAATATAACCTCGTCTTATTGACTTAAAAATATAAATTTTTCATATGAAAACCGAACTAATTGTCAAAGATAACGCTTTAATTAATGCTAGTTATAACCTTGATCTAGTAGAACAACGATTAATTCTTTTAGCTATCGTTGAAGCCAGGGAATCAGGTAAAGGGATAAATGCTAATGATCCATTAACAGTTCATGCTGAAAGTTATATCAATCAATTTGGTGTACATCGAAATACTGCTTATCAAGCCTTAAAAGATGCTTGCGATGACCTATTTGCAAGACAATTCAGTTATCAAAGTCTTAGTGAAAAAGGTAATGTCATTAATCACAAGTCAAGATGGGTAAGCGAGGTTGCTTATATTGATAATGAGGCTGTCGTTAGACTTATTTTTGCTCCAGCTATTGTGCCTTTAATAACTCGATTAGAAGAACAATTTACAAAGTATGAGATACAGCAAATAAGCAATTTAACGAGTGCTTATGCTGTTCGCTTATATGAAATATTGATTGCGTGGCGTAGTACCGGAAAAACGCCTCTTATAACTATCTACGATTTCAGACAAAAAATAGGTGTACTCGAGACTGAATACAAAAGGATGTACGATTTTAAGAAATATGTTTTAGACATTGCATTAAAGCAAGTAAATGAACATACCGATATTAATGTCAAAGTTGAACAACATAAAACCGGCAGATCCATTACGGGCTTTTCATTTAGCTTCAAACAGAAAAAGTCAGCAACAAATACAGCCAATGACATTAGTCAGGACAAAGAGCTAAAAATCAATTTGACTGATGCACAACGATATTTATTTGCTAGTAAATTATCAGAACTTCCTGAGATGGCTAAACTTTCACAAGGTAATGAAAGCTATGAACAGTTTGCTGCTCGGATTGTAACCATGCTGCAAGAGCCAAATAAATTAAAAGAATTTATGCCATTACTTCGAAAAGTCGGCTTTCAATGAATGATGTCAATTGACATAGTAAAGTTAACAATCAACTATTAACACTATTTGAAAACTGGTTTACATAATGAAAAAACTGTCAGTTTCAGAACTAGCGAAATTATATGGATATTCAAGACAAGCTGTATATGCCCATATAAAGAAAGGAAATTTATCAAAAGGATCGGATGGATTAATTGACTTTTCAGAAGCCTTGAGAGTTTTTGGGGAACCACAAAAAAGCAATTCTAGTGTCAACCAAAGTCAATCAACTAGTAGGCATAACTTAACAGAAGTTGACTTGCTAAAACGTCAAGTTGACATGCTGGAAAAACAATTAAATCAGGCAATACAGAGAGAAAATCAATCATTAGAACGTGAATCGTTTTATCAAGAGCAGATTGAGGCCATGCAGCGCTTACTGGAAACTCCAAAAGCCAATATGACTACGTTTACCGATCATGAATCTGAACAGGATATAGCAACAGATTCTCGGCCACAGACTGAATCGAACTATGACGGATTGACTACTCCAGAGAACAAACGCATCCCTGTTCCAGAACATATTGAGCCTACACCTAAAAAGAGGGGCTTCCTGAGTCGTTTTTTCCTTCCTTACGGTTAACCAGGACTCCACTTTTTTGATGAGCCAATTTCAGTGCAAGCACATGAAATAATGACTCCTCAAAAAACCGGATGATGTTTATTAAAACTGAATAAAGTCGTGAAACATTGCTTAAATAATAGGCGTGGAACGTGAAAAATCACAAAAAAAGCCCGAACAGGGATGTTCGGGCTATCAACTAGAAACTACAGCGTTGAATTTTCAAGAGAATTATAACGCATTTCGTATAAGGTGTATTATGTTAATTTTAGAGATTCTACATAAACGTAAAATCTCCTGCACTTAGATTCTGGCATGTGTTCCATACTTATCAATCATGATAGAGCTGGCTTCATTTAAGCCACGCACAGTGACATTCACACTATTCTTTTGGAATTTATTTACAACAGAATCAAGCATGGCGACTGATGTTACATCCCAAATGTGAGAATGGGTCAAATCAATAATCACATCCTTTACATCCTCTTTAAAGTCAAACCCTTGCATGAATTTTTCAGAAGAACTAAAGAAGATCTGACCTCTCAAATCATATAAACGGGCTGTTCCTTCAAAAGATGCTATTACTTGGATATCATTTTCAAGTTTATTCGCTAGGAACAAAGCTGAAAGTAATACGCCTGTTAACACACCCAAAGCCAGGTTATGCGTAGCAACAACTACAATCACAGTCGCAATCATGACGATATTACTGCTCTTAGGATTATCTTTTAACTGAGTGACAGAACTCCATTCAAAGGTACTGATAGAGACCATGATCATTACCGCTACCAATGCAGCCATTGGAATCACTTTGAGCCAATCGCTGATAAATACAACCAGAATAAGAAGAAAAATACCCGCAGAGAATGTTGATAAGCGTGTAAGACCACCCGATTTCACGTTAATCATGGATTGACCAATCATGGCACAACCGGCCATCCCCCCCATAAAGCCAGAAGCAATATTCGCGATACCTTGTCCTTTACATTCTTGGAATTTATCACTTGGTGTATCTGTCATTTCATCCACGATGGTTGCTGTCATCATCGATTCAAGTAAACCTACAGCCGCCAGTGCGACTGAATAAGGCAAAATAATCATCAATGTTTCAATATTCAAAGGAATATTTGGAATCAAGAACATTGGAAGTGTGTCAGGTAACGATCCCATATCACCCACAGTTCTTACATCAATTCCTAGAGCAATTGCCAGTAATGTGATTGCAATGATGCAGACAAGTGGAGAAGGCAATAATTTTCCTAATTTGGGAATCATAGGGAAGAGATAAATAATCGCCAAACCTAAAGCAACTAAAGCATATACATGCCAGGTCACATTAATCAGTTCAGGCAGCTGAGCCATAAAAATTAAAATTGCTAACGCATTTACGAATCCAATAACCACAGATTTAGATACAAATCGCATTAACTTGGCGAGCTTTAAATAGCCAGCCATTATTTGAATTACACCCGTCAAAATTGTTGCTGCAAGCAGGTATTCAAGCCCATGCTCTTTGACCAAAGTAACCATGAGCAGTGCCATAGCCCCTGTAGCTGCTGAAATCATAGCTGGACGACCGCCTACGAAAGAAATCACGACGGCTATACAGAAAGATGCGTATAGACCGACTTTAGGATCTACACCTGCAATAATTGAAAATGCGATGGCTTCAGGGATGAGTGCAAGACCGACGACTAATCCAGCAAGTACATCCCCACGGATGTTAGAGAACCACTGTTCTCGGACATTAGACAACATAAACATAGCCTGTTTTTTAATTTTTCAGATAGGCTAGTGATGTGATATATACAACACACAAGCGACTACACCACATCACTAGACAGTGATGAGTTATTTACAGATTTAAGACGGTAAATAAACTTAAGGTGGCGTAAGTGTCATAAGATGAAAGAAGGTTTAGAGTAAAAAAATCAGGACAAGGGTAACAGCTAGGTACTTTTTTATAAAGCCTGGATGTTATATCCAAGCTTTGTTTAATCGGTATTTTATGAAGCTTTTGGCTCCCTAAGTAATTGACCTATTTCCAAACGTGTATAGCCACGTTCTTTAAAAATCAAAACAATAGCCTGTTTATAATCTTCAGAAGTAGAAGTCTTATACTTAGTTATCAGTTGATTTTCAGAATTCAGCTCAAGATCATTTTTGATGGTCAATACTTCGCTAGAGATCTTATTAAAGATATTTAGGTTAAACATACAGGCACTCGTCATCCGTATTATAGCGGCCCGACTATAACTAATACCTGTCTTAGCTACGCTAGACACCCTTAGCCGAAAGGATTACAAATTAAGAAAAATTCTGCAAGTTTCTGCCTATTGAAAGAATAAATAATATCTCCCAAATGCCATCCATTTAACATAATGGCGGTTATACGAAATGCAAAATAAATAGTGTTATATTTCAAAAAGTTATGCTATAAGCAATTTGGGACGCAAACCCGAAAAGCCGACTTGGAAACAAGTCGGCTTTTTTATGATCGTTTTTGATAGTTCTTGCCAATGATTTTGTTTAAAAAGTAGTCGATTTTGCGATTTTTTAATTTTATCAATGCTTGAATGCTTAAAATTATCCACATTTTTTGTGGATAAAATTTAGGCTATTTTGTACGCTTTGGCTCACATAAAACTCGGCCCTTTGCGGCTATCCAGGATAGGTGAATTTTCCTATGATGAAGTCATAGAGAACAGGATGTTCCAAACAACAAGAATAAGAAAGATCGCACCAGGAGCGTGAGGTAAGACAGGAGTCATACCTAGCAACCCAATATGAGAAACCCCGGCAGGATGCTGGGGTTTTTTATTGTCTTATTATTTTAATGCAACTTTGACACTCTATGCTTTAATGATATGATATATACCTATGATACATATCATAATACTAGGAGCTGAATATGGAAATTGCGAAAGTATTTCAAACTGGCCGCAGTCAGGCTGTTCGCTTGCCTAAAGCCTTTCGTTTTAATGGTACTGAGGTCGCTATCAAAAGCTTCGGACGTGGTGTGTTATTGATGCCAATTGATAATCCTTGGGATGTCATGCTGGAAGCAGTTAACGAATTCGAGTCTGGATTCCAGTTAGAACGTGCTGATCAAGGTGAACAGTTCCGTGAGGAGTTCAAATGATTTACCTCTTAGACACAAATATTTGTATCTATGTAATCAACAATAAGCCTCAACACGTTTTTGAACGGTTTAAGCAATACCAACTCGGCCAGCTTGCGATTTCAAGTATCACGGCATCGGAGCTAGCTTTTGGTGTGGAGAAATCTAGATCTGAACGTAATAAACAAGCTTTAAATAAATTTTTGTCACCATTAGATATCCTACCTTACGATGAACAAGCAATTTGGCATTACGCTAAATTACGCCAGGATCTTCAATCGACAGGTAAACCGATTGGCAGCTTAGATATGCTGATCGCTGCTCATGCCTTGGCGTTGGATGTTGTATTGGTCACGAACAATACAAAAGAATTTGAACGGATTGATGGTCTAAAGCTAGAGAATTGGGTCTAATCGCTATATCTAGCCCTATGCAGGGCTAGAATTCGCATAAGAGATTTTATATTAAAAATTAGGGAAAGACTTTATTGTATAATTTTTTATAATTAAGTCTGTAATAATATTTAAATTGGAGCAGTTATGGGTTTTTTATCTAATTTATTTTCATCAAAAAATAAGATTGATTCAAATATGTTAATGAAGGCTACACACTATGCAAATAAAATTTATAATATTCCCATTGAATTTCTAGATGAAGTACTTAAAGATGTTTCTGCTAAGGAATTGAATACAGCATTAATTACTCTATTAGAAGATAATCCAAGTATTTCAAATAAGCCTTTACACGAACAATATGCATTCGTTTTCGCTAAGTTATATGATAGATATTTAATAAAAATAGGTAAAAAGTTCGACTACTTTAAGCAACTAACATCTATTGAAATAGAGGAAGATAGAGAAAAAGGAATAAATTATCTAACAGGTCGAAATAATACGTCTAAAGATTTAGTTTTGGCTGAGAAATTATTGATTCGTGTCGGGTTACAAGGTGATGTTAGATCTCAAGAGATATTAGGCGATTTATATTATAAAGGCGATGTTTTACCTAAAAATTTAGCTAAAGCTACCGAATGGTATTCTCTAGCTGCAAATGGATTTAACTCAGAAAGAGCAAGAAGATGTCTTGATTGGATGTCTTCTAAAAATGAAACTATTTTTAGCGAAGATAACGAAATAATAAAAGATCTTTCATAATATTAGAGGTCGAGATAGAGAGAAATTCTGTGGATAGCATCTAAAACAATTTTGTTGAATAAACCTTTAATAGTAGGTTTATTCAACAAATTCATAAATGGCTAAAAAAACTAATGAAATACTCTTTCTGTGATTAAGTTAATCTACACATATTTTGAATTTTATCAGCAACTGCAATTGCTTGGTCACTAAAAGATGCTCCTCTAGTTTCTAGAGCACCAGCATAACGTAAAAGAATTTCGGCCGTATTTTTATCATTAAGGAATGTGTCTAACAATGACTTTGGTATTCCTCTGGAATTACATAGCGCTGAAAGTATAGCATAGAATTCTTGTACTTTATGTTGGTTCTGTATCCAAGATGGGGGTCTGGCATTACCAGAATTAACATCTATATGGGCTAGGTCTTCTCTAGCTGATTTTAAATTTACTTTATTTTTGATAAAATTTTTAAAAATTAAAAAAATTACGAATATACATATTATAAAAATAATAAAACCCATATGATTAGGACCCTTAAGTTATTAATAAATATATGGAAATTAAATAATTTTAAAAATTAGTATAATCACCATTATGCTAAATAGGAAATTTATTCAAATAGTGATTATTAAACTAATTTTCCTATTACTATTTCTGGATCATTACCTTTTTTAAGTAATTCCCATATTTTTATTAAATTATCTTGATTCTTTAAAATCCAGTTTAAAATTTCTCTATCATATTTTTTACTTATACTACCTTCAATTTTTACTCCGGTTTGTATTGCATAGCTTGCAGCATGAATTTTGTTGTTATAGTCGATATGTATATGTGGCAAATTATGAGAACGTTCTTGATACATCTTAATTTTTATATTTTTTAGTTTGACCAACAATATTTCCAAAAAACCATTTTTATTAGACTTTTTGGGTTCCATTATTAAATCGATTTGAGCAAGTTTTTTTTGTAGTTCTTGTACCTCATTTTTCATATATTCTGACCACTCTTCCATTTTTTACTCCTCTTGAATATTTAAAATTAACATAATACAGCTTATACGAAAGACCTGTGTAAGCCCCAAATAGCCCCTCGATCTAGGGCTATTTAACATAAAATCTCTTATACGAAGTCAAAAAAATAGCCCCATACCCATATTGGATAGGAGCTTTATGGCAAAAAATAGAGTGAACTCGATAAAAAATGAAATCCTCTAATTCTTGTTTTAATTATTTTTCTAACTAAGAATTAGAGGATTAATTTCTTTACCTCTGGAGTTTTATAATTATTGTTATAAGACTTATTAGATCACTTATTGCTCAAATAATCTTCACAATCTGATCATTCACTTATGGGTAAGTGTGATGGAAATCACAAAATCAATCAGATCTAAAAATCACACAATTACACTATTTATGATGAGCGAATTGTTCTTTTAATTTTCTGATCAGTCTTGTATTCCGACAAAGCATAGACCGCCCAGATCGCAGCTGGGATCCAACCTAGAATCGTAATCTGAAGAAATAAACACATCATTCCTGCGAATGGTCTGCCAATAGTAAAAAATAGCAGCCAGGGAAAAAGCAAAGCAATCAGAAGTCTCATATTACATTCCTATTGATGCGTTATTTCAGGTGAATTAATTTCTATTGAAGGGGTAAATTAAACAATTTTCGATCACGTTCGTCTGTTAAATACTTATCCATTTGTGTAATTAATTTGGCTCTAGCCTGTTCATCATCTTCGGTAATTTTTAACATGCAGGATCCGATTAAAATCTTACGTCTGGTATCGTTCTTTCTTGCCTGTTCTTTCTCTTTAGCACGTTCTCTTGCTAGTGCTGCCTGTCTTTGAGCCTTTAACTGCTTTAGCTTTTCTTCCTGTGCTTTGATTTTGCTGTCTAGTGTTTCAGTAACGCTCATTAATCCAATACCATCATCTTGGGAAACCATCCCTAACATAAGCGCACTTGAATCTGCATTCAAGGTGCTATATGTATAGTAATGTTTTCCTCGAAGAGGCACTTATGCAAACTTCGTTTACAAGTACGATTGGGGTCTCCCCAATACCCCGACAACCGTATTCACGGTTGTATTTCACTACGTGAAAATTTAAAAGCGAAAAACAGGCATGGCGATTTACCACTTTTCAGTCAAAACCGTAGCACGATCAGCAGGACGTTCCGCCACTGCTGCGATTGCCTATCGGGCAGGTGAAAAGATCTATTGTGAACGTGAAGGCCGAGAACATGACTACAGCCGAAAAACCGGTGTGGAATACAAAGAAATTTATTTACCCGAAGGCGCACCAGAGCATTTAAAGAATCGAGAAAAACTCTGGAACGAAGTTGAACAACGGGAAACCCGAAAAAACTCGACAGTCGCCAGGGAATTTGAAATTGCCTTTCCAAGTGAACTGAACCAGGAACAACGTCTGGCCATGCTCGAAGAATTATGTGCCAGCATCGTGGAAAGACATCAGGTAGCAGTCGATGCCTGTATTCATGCACCGCATACCGGATCCGGCAGTGATGAGCGCAATTATCACGCCCATATCCTAATGAGCACACGTAAACTTACGCCAGAAGGTTTTACAGAGAAAACCCGGAAACTCGATCAGAAACACAGTGGAGAAATCGAGCACTGGCGCGAACACTTTGCCGATATCTGCAATATGCACCTGGATCTAGCCGGATACACCGCCCGAGTCGACCACCGCAGCTACAAAGACCAGGAGAATGGCCTGGAAGCCACCCTGCACGAAGGACCGAAAGTCACCGAACTGCGCCGAAAAGGGATTGAGACCGAAATCAGCCGTAGTAATGATGAAATCAAACAGAGAAATCAGGCGCAGCTGCAATACGGCAAAAATATGGATCTGCTGATTGCTGAAAATGAGATAAAACTCAGCACACTGAAAACTGAACAGCAGACCCAAATCAAAAATAGCGCTAAAACGTCACCAATTGACGAAAAAGCCCTATTTGAGGAAAAACAGAGGGAAACCCTTGGTAAAGTGCTAAATCGCGAAATCAGCGCAAAAGACGCGAATCTAGACCTGGATTTTATGCAGCGCAATCTCAAACAAGCCGAAATAAACCTGACCAAGCACCACAAACATCAAAACGAGTTCAATCAGCACCTTGCCCAGGAGATCGTGAAAAGCGGACTCAAGCAAAGTCATGACAAATTGCAAAGCCTGGTCGATCAACACAACGAATTAACCCAGAACAAACCCTTACTGTTTGGAAAAAAAGCCTGGGAAGCCCAACGTGATGCGATTTACCAAGAACACAAAAAACTGAAAGGTCAGCATGAACACCAGAAAAAACATGGTGTGAAGGATTTATTGGAAAATGAAAAATTCAAAGAACATGCCTGGAAGCAGTACCAACAACAACATCCGGCCAAAGCCAAGCAATACCAGACT
Source organism: Acinetobacter sp. CIP 102136 (assembly GCF_000369685.1). Lineage (GTDB taxonomy): Bacteria > Pseudomonadota > Gammaproteobacteria > Pseudomonadales > Moraxellaceae > Acinetobacter > Acinetobacter fasciculus. The sequence continues at coordinate 393 of NZ_KB850137.1, read as the reverse complement.
CTATACCCATCCTATCAAGTCATTAAAAAATGTGTGGATGAGATCAAAGCAGAACAACAGATGAAACTCAGACAAGAACAACAGCTCAAAGCACAGCAACAAGCTCCTAAAATGAAATCTCGTGGCATGAGTCGCTAAACAGAGCGAGTGTCTACGAGCGAACTGAGAAAATTTGCCCATCCCTTTCCCTGATTACAAGCTCCCTATCCATCAATCACCTGCATGGCAGAGCATCCCGTATGGGTGCGAACTTTCCAAGTTGGATTCCTAAACCGAGCGTAGCGAGAAAAAAAAGCTGATGAGCGAAGCGAATTCCGAGTTGCTTTTGCTTTTTCTAAAAGTCACGAAAACGTGAACCAAAAATTGCCCCGACGAATCGAGCGAAAGCGAGAT
>NZ_KB850136.1:0-13491 GCF_000369685.1 Acinetobacter sp. CIP 102136 | reverse complement strand
GACTGCTTAGGCTGTTTTTACATCCATAAGACATTGTTTTAGAATGGTTTTTACAAAACATTTCGTATAAGGTGTATTATGTTAATAATATAAATTCTGGTGGTGTTTTAAAAAGTATGCTGACATTAAATGAAGCCATTATTGATGTAAAAGAAGGTTAAGTCGAAGGCTTTAAAATGGTTTTCAAGCTTTTTGGAGAAATTACAACTTCTTCTAAAACCACGCCTTATTCGATGCCTTATTTTGCAATTATTACCTTCAATTCCTACAGTAAAAAACTTACCAATACTTTGCTTGCAGTTTTTAAAAGCAGTGATGAAACTATCCCAATGATCACTTGCAATTCGGGTGTAGTGAATACCTAATTGTTTAAGCTTTGTCTTCAACCTTTGGACTGTAGCTAAATCTCTCTTACCCCAAACATAAGCAACAATCTCACCTGTTTCTCGATGGTAGGCGTAAATAAGCCATTGTTTATTATTTTTATTTCCAACAAAAGTCCAGAATTCATCTACTTCGAGAGATTCATAATGACTTTGTTTAGGCTGAATTTGATAGGCCGATTCAGTTAAAGTCCGTAAGACTTTACCGATACTAATGCGCTCAACTTCAGCGATATCTCGTATACCGCTGCCTCTGACCATTAACTGTAATATTTTACGAGTAATGCCAGAATTACATCCTAGATAGCTCAGAGCATGGTCACCAATAAACTGACGTTTGCAGTCTTTGCATTGGTAGTTTTGTTTCCCATCTACTTTGATGCCATTTTTCTTTATACTGTCACTGAGGCAGGTTGGACATTTGATTTCTAGAGTTATTTGCATTTCTCTATTTTATCAAAATTCAACCTGCTTTTTTTTAGCATACTTTTTGATACACCACCTAAATTCTTAAAAGCGTATTGATTTAATAATAGAAAAATTATCAGAGTAGGGTATGTGTAAAGTAAACGTTCAATTATCAACCAATAATAATTGAAGATTTATATCTTATATTTGTTAATTTTGTTAATTTTGTTAATATATATCTACCAAATTAATAATGTATTAAGTTAAATAATATGCTAAGTCAACATCATCATTTTTTAAAAAAACTTTCGATCAGTGATGCTGCTATAGCGTATAGAAAACCTCGCTCGACTATACTTAAATATATAAAAAGCGGAGATTTCGAACTTGACTACAATAACTTAATTGAATATAGCCAGTTAGTTAAAAAATTGGGTGAAATTACTGCCCCTATACGGGACGAAAGAGACCAACAAATCAAAAAACTAAAAGATGAAGTTATGCATTTAAAAAAACAACTTAATTTTTTTAAATATACTTCAATCTCAAACAAACATAGATTATTAATTTCTCATAAAGACTCCATTTAACATAATGGCGGTTATACGAAGTACACTTGTATATTAATATAATAATCAATTACTTAAAAATTTAGTCATGACCAATAAATCAGCAAAAAGTCGCTTTTGTAATAAGTTGGTGAGTTTTTAAGCGAATCTGTAACATTTTGCCAGGAAAATTGATCAATAAATGATCAATTTAACAATCAGTGCCCATTTTATGCGGATCCAGGTTGCGAAACTATCCCCAATTGCTGTGGATAAAATTTAGGCTATTTTGTACGTTTTGGCTCACATGAAACTCGGCCCTTTGCTGCTATGCGGCATACTGGAATTTTCCTATGATCAACTCATCAGGAACAGGATGTTCCATAACATAAAACAAAAATTATAAGTTATTGCACATGGACCAGAGGGTACAACAGCACAATCAGCAACGATAAAAAACCCCGGCAGGATGCCGGGGTTTTTTATTAATCATTTTTAATAAAAACTTTTTATAAAGGTACTAAAAATATTTTTTAAAGTTATTATTTTTTAGTATGTTACAAAGCTTATTGTATAACATAAAAAGAATGAACCAGACACATAAAATCATCAAAGAAACCTCTGGTCTAGCATGATCTGGGAATTGCCAAAAAAAGCCAGATTCATCCATCGATGGCATATAATTTAGAGGTTCTAAAATTTTTCTTGTTACATTATTAGTTGCAAGATAGCCTAAAAGACAGATAATTGAAAAAATAAAACCTTTATTTCTAATAATGCTTATTATCAAAATAAAATAAATAGGATAAAAACTAAAGAAAATCCTTGTTGAGTCACTCCCCCCTATAAAAGAAAGTAAAGCAGCAAAAATAAATCCAAATAATGATACTTTTTCAATTTTCGAAAGAATCTCTAATTTTGATATATACCAAATTGGAGCTGCTGTCATGCTAATAGCAGCAAAATAAGATATAAAGTTTTTTGGATCTGTCACCCTAAAATATAACCAATATAAAACAGTTTTAACCTGAGATCCATTACAATTTAAATAGTATGAAGTAATATACTTCATTGAAATCATTAAAAATATAGAAACTATAAATTTATACAATGTTTCTTTTTTATACCCATATAAATATATAGAGAAAATCAAAAAAATAAATGCAACAAATATACTAGATTCTCTAACAGGATAGGCAATAATCAAAAAAATAAATGCCAATAGAATCCTTTGTTTTATTAAACAAAAAAAAGACAAAGAGAGTAGTAATAAAAAAATAGGGTCTGTATATACTGGGTAATAAGGGGTAAATCTCAATGGTGAAAAAAACAACACCATTGTTAACAACATGGAAAATAATGAATAATAAAAATTAAAACCAACAACTCTTGCTATAAGATAAATAACAAAAGAAAATATAGCAGAAGAGACCATATTTACAGCCATAAAAGCATGGCTACTATCTTTAATTCCAGTTAAGAATGCTAAAAAAGGAGTTCCCACCCTATTGCAAAATGGATAAATAAAAGAATCATAATAGCCATATGAAAAATAATTATATAATTTATTATACTCATTCCCGTCCCATCCAAATCCATTTCCTGCTAAAATTTTAGGCTGTATATTTAAATAAAATAATGAAAAACAAATAATAATTAATACAACAAAAAAATATTCAAGAATTTTCTTATAATTCAAAAAAAACATTAAAAACATCCTTTAAAAATAAAATTACAGGAAACCAAAAAACCTATCAAAGAGCCCACAAAGACACCAGCCAAAATTTCAATTTTGTTGTGTCCCATACGTTCTCTTAACTGCTGATATTCAGGATCATCTTTAGCTAACTTGTTAATCGCTACAGCATGCTTCCCTACAGCCCGTCTTAAACTATTGGCATCCAGCATCACAATAAAAGCCAAAGTGAGTGCAACACCAAAGGCAGGTGTATCAATGCCTTCTTTAAAGGCAATCAAAGCAGCCATACTGCTCACAATCGCACTGTGATTACTTGGTAATCCACCATAACCAATCAGTCCAAAAGCCAGTTGTTTGGCCTTAATTGAATTAATAAGAAATTTCAGACAGCCAGCAACTAGCCAAGCTAAAAATGGGGTGACAAGATAAGCGTAATAATTCACAAAACAATCCAACATAAATTAAGCTGGCAATAATGCCCAAATACAACATCCAATCCAAAGGGCAACCGTCAGTAAAATCTGCCAGTCCTGAACAATCACATCAGTGGGAGATTCACCACCTTTTAAGGTTTCAACGATAAACCAGTAACGGAACAGACCAAACATTACAAAAGGAATGGTGATAATCAGTTGTGGCTGCACTTCCATGACATACAAGCTATAAAAAACGATTGCAGTAATGGCAGACATTTCTGCAAAACGGTCAATCAGAGAAACTGAATAATGAGCAAGAACGCCTCGTCCCTGAGATCCACTCTGTACCAGTTCTTGGCGACGCTTAATAGAGGCCAGATAAAGTGAAATACTGAGTGTGGTAATAAACATCCAATCGGAAACAGGGATAGCAAGAGCGACAGCCCCCGCATAGACACGCAATACAAAACCAAAGGCCACAATAAAGATTTCAATGACAGGTTCATGCTTCAGTTTGAAGGTATAGGCCCAATTCAGTAGTAAATACACCAAGATCACATAAATCACCTTGGGTGCTACGAACCAAGAGAATCCAAGTGCAATGTAAATCAAGATCAATAAGATAATTGCACTTTTGGGACTGACTTGACCTGAAGCTAAAGGCCGCTTTTTAGACTTTTCAGGATGTGCACGGTCTTTTTCAATATCTTTTAAATCGTTGACAATGTAGACGGCAGAAGCAGCCAAACAAAATAAAAAAGCGGCAAATAATGCTGAATAAACAGACCCTATTTTTAAAAATTCACCCGCAAAAATCAAAGGTGCAAAAACAAAACTATTTTTTACCCATTGCTTTGGTCTTATCAATTTTATCAGCCCACGGATTTCCGCTAGGAAAGACTGATTTTGTGCTATATGATGCATTCGTTTGACAACATTATTAAATATAAATGATTGATTCGATTAAACTGGCAGTACTTTATGCCGCTTTTGCCATAGTGGCTACATTTTTTAACATTCTAGCACAGGACATTTGCAGTTATATTTATTCTGGCCCTTTTTATATTTTAATCTCAATTATTGTGGGTACAGGCGTTGGCTTGGTGATTAAATATATTTTGGATAAAAAATATATTTTTAAATATAAAACACAAAATGCACAACATGATGGCAAGGTCTTTATGCTGTATACCCTAATGGGGATTTTCACGACCATTATTTTCTGGGGTTTTGAATTTGGTTTTCATGCCATTTTTGCCACGAAAGAAATGCGTTACGTAGGTGGCGTCATTGGTCTGATGATTGGCTATATTTGCAAATATTACTTAGATAAACGCTTCGTATTTCGTACGGTATAAATCACAGATGACAAAAATACAGGCCTGGGGCAGACTTTCTAACACAGAACATCAAGTTATCCCATTAATAACCCCTTCACAGACACCCAAACAACTACAACACAGCACCCATCCTGGCATCGCTCATGGTATGGGGCGCAGCTATGGCGATGCAGCACTAAATGGCAATGGTATTCTATGGCTTACGACAGCCATGAATCATTTGATTTCTTTTGATTTAAATACAGGTATCTTGCACTGCGAAGCGGGTAGCACCTTACAGGATATTCATCGTACCCTTATCCCACAGGGGTGGATGTTACCTGTCACACCAGGAACGCAAATGATCACAGTCGGTGGTGCGATTGGTAATGACGTGCATGGTAAAAATCATCATGCTTTTGGTTCTTTTGGTGACCACGTCCTGTACATCAAGTTATTGCGCAGCGATGGTGAAATCATTGAATGCTCCAAGACTGAAAGAGCAGATTGGTTTTATGCCACTTTGGGAGGTATTGGCCTGACAGGAGTCATTCTGGAAGCCAAAATTCAATTACGCCCTATTAAAGGTCCTTGGATCCTCTCGGAAACTATTCCCTATCACAATCTGGATGAGTTTTTTGCACTATCTGACTCATCTGAAACTGACTGGGAGCACACGGTATCCTGGATTGATTGTATGAACGGTGCAAATGCTAAAGGACTGTTTGCACGCGGAAATTTAGCCAATGAACACTCTCAAGCAGAACCACAAATTAAGGATAAAACCTTTCCAATCACTCCTCCGATTTCATTGGTGAATAAACTCAGTTTACCTTTATTTAATTTTGCTTATTTCCATGGCAATTCACTGAAAAAACAGCCTCAAATCGTACATTACGAACCATTTTTTTATCCTTTGGATGCCATGCATGAATGGAATAAGATGTATGGCCCTAAAGGTTTTTATCAATATCAAAGTGTGGTTCCAAAAGAAGTGGGAAAAGAAGCGACACAAGATATGCTCAAAGCGATTAAAAAATCAGGGGAAGGTTCATTTCTGGCTGTTTTAAAAACATTCGGGGATCGTGAATCTGGTGGATTACTCAGTTTCCCAAAACCAGGTGTGACCTTAGCACTGGACTTCCCCAACCGAGGTGAAAAGACCCTTAAACTCCTGAATGAACTGGATCATATTGTTCAACAGGCACAGGGGCGGCTTTATCTGGCCAAGGATGCCCGCATGCCACGCTCACTCTTTGAAGCAGGCTATCCACACTTAAATGAATTTCTAAAATATCGGGATCCAGGCATCAGCTCGGAAATGTCCCGTCGTCTATTGGGTATCTAAATGTCTAACAAACCAAAAATCTTAATTGTAGGTGGTACTTCTGCCATTGCTGAACACTGTGCCAGACTTTGGATCAAGCAAGATGCCTGTGAACTCATTCTTTTAGGGCGTGATCAAGAAAAACTGCAACGCGTTGCCAGTGACCTGAAAGTTCGTAGCCCAGAAGTAGAAATACAGTTACAGACTGTGGATTTTTTAAATGCAGCTGCTATTCAGAACTGTATCAACTCGATCAACCAACAAGGTGCTATTGATCTTGCATTGATTGCCCATGGCAATTTGCCAGATCAGGATCGATGTCAAAATGACTTGATTCAATGCCAGCAAGCCATAGAAATCAATGCTGTTTCACCAGTACTGTTTACTGAAATTATTGCCAAACACATGATTGAACGTAATCATGGAAAACTCGGGGTGATTGGCTCAGTGGCAGGAGATCGTGGTCGTAAATCAAACTATGTTTATGGAGCATCTAAAGCCCTGATTGATAAGTATGTACAAGGTTTACAACATCGCCTAGCACTTATCGGTTCTGATGTAAGCGCAACATTGATTAAGCCTGGTCCCACTGCAACACCTATGACGGCCGGAATATCAGGAAAAGGGAAACTCGCCAATCCTGAACAAGTTGCCAGTGATATTGTCCGAGGAATTTCCCAAGGTAAAGTAACCGTATACACACCAGGAAAATGGGCGCTTATTATGCTGATTATTAGGAACTTACCTTTCTTCTTGTTTAAGAAAATGGATATCTAAATCATATAGATAAATCAGAGCCCGATATATCGGGCTCTTTTATTTAACATAAAATCTCTTATGCGCAGTTCGAGTGTAAGCCCAAAGTAGAAATGCCCGGTTTACCGATTGCTCGACCTAAGATCTCAGAACATAAGAGTTTGATGATCACCCTGGTTCTCACAACTCGATACTTATTGAAAAGTTCTATCGAGGCTTATAAGTCCCTGAAACAAAAAAATGCCTGAATTTCAGGCATTTTTTACGTCATCACTAACAGCTTAAAACAATCAAAAAACGAGAGTTTTATTCTTGTGAATACGACTTAACTTTTTCAAAAATTGGAAAGAAGTCTAATCCCTCATCTTTCATCGTAGAAATCAACGCAACGATTACAGCAATATGTGTAGGAACCACACCTTGTTTACTGTAATTCGTAATCGAATTAGGTTTCATATCCAATAAGGCAGCAAATTCCTTAATTGAAAGCCCTGCTTTACCGACAAGACGTTGAAATTCAGTATATGGCATTTAATTAAATTTATAGAAATGGTGTTTTGAGATTATAGCATAGGGTTATATTTACATAAAAACACATAAAATTATGTGGCAAACACATATTTTTATGTGTTATAAATAGCTTATCAAATAACCTATTTATCCTTACTATCGGAGAAATGTAATATGTACTCATACCCGGATTCAAACACTGAAAAGAAAATTGCTCTCATGATCATCAATGACTTTTTCATTCAAAAAGCCCATGAACTGTGGATTTTTTTACAACTCGACCAAAGCTTTAACGATTATGAAGCCACACTGATTTGGACTCGACGGTATCTAGAAGAACATCCAGAAGGTGAATACAGCGATATTCAAAAAGCATTCCTTTCTTGTTTCCCAGAACACTTCTTCAGCTTTGACTGTTAATTTATGATAGGCACGGTAAAAATCGTAATGGGTAAGTAAATCCCAAACAACAGCCAGTGCATACAACTGGCTTTTTATTGTCATTTATAAATCTAAGACTTTATTTAAACATACTAAAATTGATGTTCCACGGCTTCTAAACCATTGATTTAAGGTTGCGGATTCAGACATCTGTGACGTCACTTTAGGGTGTACTTTAAAGATACAAAAATAAAAACTTATAAAATACGATAAGTCAGTTAAATGATGCATAAAATTTGATTTGAGTCCCTAAGTCTTTCACTTTCTCATTATTGAAATGATACTGTAAAAAAGATTTTGTCTTAGTATTCATCAGACACATTTAGAGTAATCAATATTCATATTACTATCACGGAAAAAACAATTAATTGAAATTATCACAAGTGAAAAAAATCGAAAAATAACACCAAATACAGGTCAGTTTTTTTTGTAGTGTATAGTCGAATTACGTGACAACTTCATTCACGACATTTCACGTTTTTACAGTCAAGCGCAAGCGTAGACTGTGAAAACGTAGAAATGACGTAGAATGAAGCGCACTTTAACCCAAAATAGACATTCCGCTTCGCTACATATCAATTTTGAGTCGTGCGCCCCCCAAAAAAAACCAAGGAAGGGGGGACTTTTAAACCTTTTTTCTGATCTAAAAATCATTGTGCTTTGCCAATTTTTTTAGATCAATTAAGGTTTTAAAAGTACAAAGCAAAAGCGCCAAGCCATGTCTGATAAAATCATTATTCGTAATCAATATTCTTGTCGAATTTCTGCAATTAAAAAATCCAAAGGTCATAGTCCACTTCGAGCAATTGCATATATCCAAGCCCGAAAAATGCAAAACAGCTTGAATGGTGACGAGCATAATTTTTCTAATAAAAAAGGCGTGATCGACACAGGTTTTTTAATGCCTAACGGCATTGAAACAGCTATGAACGAAGAACAATTTTATAATCATTTAGAGAACAACTCTCACGCATCAACAAACATTCTTGCATATTCATCAATCATGTCATTGCCTTCAGAGCTAGACATAAATAATCAAAAAAAATTAGTCGAAGATTTTTGCAAATATTTCACAGATACATATCAAACAGCAGTCAGTTTTGCGATTCACGAACCAGACAACAAAAAAAAGAAACGGGCAAAACTAGAGGAAATCGAAAAGCATAATTTGCCGTCTGATGATGACGATTTGCGTATGCAAATGCAGAACAATCATGTTCATTTAGTGATTCCGTACTGCAAAATTTCAGCACTCACAGAAAGCGACTTAACAGCAAAGCGTAAGAAAAAAGCGATTGCTGACACGTTCAAGCTCGGCAACCAAGTGAAAGATTTTAATCCAATCAAATTCGGCTCAGAGATCAAAAAAGACAAACCTGATTTGATGAATACACAGCAAAATTTTTTGCAATTCATGCGTCAAGAGTGGTGCAGATTTATTAATAATTCGTTAGAGCTAAACAACAGAATTGAACGCTATACACATAAATCATATAAAGACCTCGGATTGCAGATTTCAGCCACTGTTCACGAAGGTGAAGCACGAAAAAACATTCTAGCAAGCGGTCAAAAAACGGCTGTGAATGAATACAACAAACGTCAAAAAGCAAAGCAACAAACAGAGGCGGATTATCTCAATTTTATCAATGTGCCTTTGCCTTTCGAGTTAGCAAATAAAATCTTGAGCGGTCAAAAACTTGCTGAAAAAGAATTATTAAACAGTCTCAAACCACCGACCCAAACGGCAGAAGATCCAAAGCCTGGCCCACCTGAGCTGCGTGAAAAATTAGATCGTCTAAAATCCACCAACTCCCCTGGTCCCACACCCGGACACGAATCATTGCAACAAAAATTAGATCGTTTAAAGCAAAAGCAAGCTGATCCACCAACTCCCCTGGCCGAGCCGAAGCAACAAGACAACGACAACGATTACTCACCCTTTTAATTATTAATAAATAAGGAAGTCACATGACTGCAAGTAACGAAACTATTGATCTTTTGACTGCAATTGTCGACACGATTGAAAGCTCAGATGAAAAAGCACAGCAAGCAAAATCAGAGCTACTCGAACAATTGAAATTGCTTACATCAAAAACAGATGTAGTCAGCACAAATTTTCCAAAATTGATCGAAACGCTATCAACTTTCGACAACAAGATTGCATCGAGTTTCAGCAATATCGAGAACATCGACAAGCGTTTAAGTACAGTCACTAATCAAATCAAATCAATAGAAAACTCAGTTCTTAATACTCAGCAACAATCAAAAAATTTACAACTAGATCACATCATCGAAAAGCTCAGTAATGCAGATCAACAAGCACAACAGCTAAGCAATCACTTACGTAATTCAAGCACGAAATATTTAGAAAATATGAATGCAGCAACAAACATTGCACGAAAAAAAATCGAAGAATTAGAAACAGAAGTAGCAAACATTGCAGATAGTTTTTCAAAAATCGTTTCAACAAGAATTGCAGATAATGTCGTCACAGATGTTTCATCACAATTGAAGAATCATGTTTTCAGAGAAACCGTAGCAGGCATTGAAATAGGAGCGAACGAAGTAGCTCAAACACTTACAAACAAAGCGTTTAAAAACATTGATTCAACTCTCAAACACACTGAAAAAACAATCTTAAATGATCTACATTCATTCAAAAAAGAAAGTGATACAACACATCAAAATTGGATACAACACATCAAAAAACAACAAGCCGAAGCAATAGCAATAACGAAAGAATCACACGAAATGCACATGCAACGAGAACAGGATTATCAAAAGCATGTCAGCAAAGAAAAAGCCATTGTAAAGAGAAATTGGATTGTAATTTTCCTTATTGCTTGGTTCGGTTTTACTGCAACTGCCGTTGGTATTGCTTATGCAGTAAAAAATGCATCTGAATCAACAGTAAACGAAGCTCTTGGCTATATCAAATTGAAAGATGCTCTCAACAATTTCGGTTTTCATCCTGAAAATAGTGATTATTGTCAAAGTATGTTGCCGAAGAAACAATTTGAGTTAACTGCTGGTCCAAAAGTATCTAGTTGTTTTTATTTAGAAAGTCCAACCTATGAATATACTGTGAACAGTCGAAATCTAATGATTTTCACAAAATAAGAATCAAGCCCTCAGACGAGGGCTTACTTTTGAATCTCTAAAAACGCACAGAATCACTCAGATTGAACGAAGCAATCAAAACGGTACATTGACACTAAAGAACAATAAAAAATCAATGTGGTTCAAATGGTGAAGAAATAAAGCTATATTCATCCTGTGTTTCAACTAATGCCGTTAATAAATCAAAAAATTACTATTAATCTCACTGTTATTAAGAATATTTAAAAAATAACAACAAGTTACAGAGCGAGTGTCTACGAGCGAACAGTTGTAAGTGAATTTTGCCGCCACTTTTTCCCTGATTACAGGCTCCCATTATTGGTCTAAACGGGAGATGAAGAGCGTCACGAAGTGCGCGAACGATGGAGCTTTTGTTTTTCCTTTAATTTACAACTGAATTAAGCAAAAAATTGCCCCTCAGAATCGAGCGAAAGCGAGATTCAATAGAGTTTGAGCGTAGCGAAAACCAAGGGCAATTTTTCCTTCCTTGGGCTTTTAATTATTTTAAAGTTTTTAAATGCTTTTAGGTAAGCTAAAAACCTTGTAAATGAAGGCTCCTAGACTTCATATGACACCGTTTACCTTGCAATATAACACCGTTTACCTTGCAATATGACACCGTTTACCTTGCAATATGACACCGTTTACCTTGCTTATAGCACTAAAATTAATTAAGGTGTCATAGCATAATAAATAATACTGGTGCTTCATGAGAGAATTAGTTGTAAAAGACAATGCTTTAATTAATGCAAGTTATAACTTAGATTTAGTAGAACAACGTTTAATTTTATTAGCTATTGTTGAGGCAAGAGAAAGTGGGAAAGGGATTAATGCTAATGATCCCTTAACTGTCCATGCAGAAAGCTATATCAATCAATTTGGTGTACATCGCAATACCGCTTATCAGGCATTAAAAGATGCCTGTAATGATTTGTTTGCAAGACAATTCAGCTATCAAAAAATAAATGAAAGAGGGAATATTGAGAACTATAGATCCCGTTGGGTTAGTGAAATTGGATATGTAGATAATGAAGCAGTGGTTAAGCTTATTTTTGCCCCTGCCATAGTTCCATTAATTACCCGCTTAGAAGAGCATTTTACTAAATATGAATTGCAGCAAGTTAGTAATCTCAGTAGTGCTTATGCTGTTCGTTTATATGAGTTATTAATTGCTTGGAGAAGTACGGGCTCTACTCCAATTATAGAGCTAAGTGATTTCCGTCAAAGAATTGGCGTACTCGATACTGAGTACAAGCGTATGGAACGCTTTAAAACTAGTGTACTTGAGCTCGCTATTAAACAAATTAACGAACATACAGATATCACAGTGAAGTATGAACAACACAAAAGAGGTCGATCAATTTCAGGATTTTCTTTTAACTTTAAACAGAAAAAGAAGGACAGCACATCAATAGAAAGAGATCCGAATACTTTGAAACTTTCTTCAAAGATGACCGATGCTCAACGGCATATGTTTGCAAATAAACTTTCAGAACTCCCTGAAATGGGTCGCTATTCACAAGGAACAGAAAGCTATCCTCAATTTGCTGTTCGTATTGCTGAGATGCTACAAGACCCTGAAAAAATCAAAGAACTATCCCCATATCTAAAAAAAGTGGGATACATGCCATCAAATAAAAAGGACACCGTAAATGGCTAAGTTATCACTAAGTGAAGTATCTAAAAAATTTCATGTGGATAGATCAACCATTTACAGAGCTGTACGTAATGGACGTTTATCACGCTCCAGTGATGGACAATTCGATCTAGCAGAGGTCATACGATGCTTTGGAGAACCGGAGCAAACATCTCAAAAAATTGAATCATCTAAGCAAGAAGGTGATGAATTTACAAAAAAACTTATTGCCCATTTAGAAAATGAAGTCAAAAAATACCAAGAACGTGAAGAACGGTTAATGCAACAAATTGACCGTATGCAAACACTCATTGAGCTGAAAAGTGTTGCACCTGCCACAGCAGCACTACAACAAGATGCTACGGCATGCGACACCGACCTACCACAGCATGCGACAACACAACAAGACAATGATAATAAAAAGAATAATGAATTAAATATTGCAGAAAATGTGGCAGTGCCACAGCAAGAAACTACGGCATACCACACCCAAACGCTACAGCATGCCACGTTGCAAAATGTGGCAGTGCCACAACACAAAAAACGTGGATTATTTGGCCGTGTGCTAAATGCTGTTTTTGATCATGACTGAGCAATCTAGGGAGAGAAATCATGCCGAAACTGAAAGACATTGCCCTGGGCATTATTGTGGCTCCGCTGCTGATCCCGATTATGCTGATTGCATCGTACCAGGATAAAAAGGCACTGAAGAAAGAGCTGGATGAACGCCAAAAAGAAAAAGACCAGGCATCCTGATTATTCAATTGAGCTAATCAAAAGTGTGGAACATTGCTCACTTATTAAGCGTGGAACATGAAAAATCACTAAAACAGCCTGAGCGTGACTGCTTAGGCTGTTTTTACATCCATAAGACATTGTTTTAGAATGGTTTTTACAAAACATTTCGTATAAGGTGTATTATGTTAAT
>NZ_KB850135.1:0-4198 GCF_000369685.1 Acinetobacter sp. CIP 102136 | reverse complement strand
ATTGAACCGCTGCCAAACTCTGGCAAACATCTCAATGAGGCTTCCCGAGTAGTGCACATCACACCGATATCAGCAGGGAACTTGACACGATGGACGTCCTTCATCGAAAAATTAGTGAACAGCGGTGAGGGTGATATGCGTATAACACAGACTTTCAGCCTGTATGGGTAGCCTTGTAAAGCATACAGTGAAGAGAGCATGGATTTTCAGAAGTTCTTTAAAGAACACTTTTTTAAAAAATTTAAAACTTTATTTATTAAACAACCTAAATATTTATTAGATATAAAATATTATCCTGAGTATCTTTCCTTCAATGAATTTGATTCCAGAAAAGAGCAAATTTTATCCAGTCTTTTACTAGATTTTTCTGATCGAAAATATTTTCCTCAAGCTTTACACCCTGTATTGATACCTAAACCAGATGGTTCATTACGTCTAATATGTATTCCGTCTATCCAAGATCGTTTAGTACAACAAATAATTTTAGAATATATAAGAGAAAAATACCCAGAAAAATATAAGTTAGCGACTGATTATGATTTTTCGTCTAAGAAAGAAGAGGGTGGTGCTATTAAAGCAAGATGCGTAGCATTAGGCTTTAGAAATCAATATTCTCATGTATTAAAGACTGATATATCTGCATTTTTTGATAATTTAGATAGAAAAATAATTAAAAAGAATATTGATATTCAAATAGGTATAAAAGAAATTGATTTTATTTTAGAAAAAATTATAAACATTGATATTAAGTTGCCCCCCCCCCATTCAATTGAATCTAAAGAATTTGAATTTTTAAAATCCAAAAAAGGAAAAGGAATTAGACAGGGCATGCCTATGTCTTCATTCTTTGCGTCTCTTTATTTATATGATTTTGACAATTTTATGAATATAAAAAACATAAAATATGTCAGATATGCTGATGATTTAATTGTATTTTGTTCATCCTATAAACAAGCTAAACAAAATTTATTACTAATAAAAGATGAACTTATAAAAATTAAACTCACTGTTCCAGATCTTGAAGAACGTACTAAAACGAAAATAGTTAAAAATCAATCTATTGATTTTTTAGGGTTAGAATTTAGGTATACAGGAAAGTATTTTAGATCGTTTATACCTAACTCAACATTTGAAAAAGTTAGTACAAAATTATTAGCTTATGATTCTTTAAACAAAAATATAAAAAGGCAAAAAAACTTTCCTGATGTAATTCAAGATATTAATTATATTACAAACGGGTATAAAGCAGCTTTCTCTGATGCCTGTAATACAAGCGAGCTAGATAAAGAAATTAGTGAAATCAAAACAAAAGTTTTCTCTAAATTGATGTCCTCTATAGACATAGATATTAATACTTTAAGCGCTAGACAGAAGAAATTCTTTTTTAGTTTATAAACTTTTATTTAACATAAAATCTCTTATGCGAAATTCGTATGTAAGCCTCAAATAGAAATGTCCTAGATAAATAGATGAGCTAATTAACCGATATATTCGGCTCATTAATTGATCTGAATATATGCTATATTCAACTCATCTTAGATTTTCAGAGAAAGATTGAAAATGCAGGAATGGATTTGGCAAATACAAAACTGGACAAATTTCACATGGCAAGATTCAATTATCTTACCTAAAACCAGACAGATACATCAAAAAATAGGGTTTCTTCTTGGACAAAGTCAGCATGATTTAGCAAAAGAACAATTCACTCTAGATACTCTACTTGCCAATCTTGTTGCTTCATCAGCAATTGAAAATGAAACCATCAATGTTTTTTCATTGCGATCATCTCTAGCTCAACGCTTGGGTGTCACGCTTGAACAGCCTTATCCAAGCTCAGATCGATCAGAAGGTTTAGCCAATATCATGCTAGATGCACTTAACGATGTTAAGCAACCACTGACTGTTGAGCGTCTCATGCAATGGCATCGTTGGCTTTTCAATGATCCAGACTGGACAATGCAACGTTTACGCATTGGTCAACTCCGGGGATCAGAGCCTATGCAGGTCGTTTCAGGTCGATTGCATTACCCTAAAGTACATTTTGAAGCACCTCCAAGAGAAGGCTTAGAAGATCGCTTAAATGCCTTCATAGAGTGGTTTAATCAGAGTTTAAATGATTCATTGCTTGATCCATTGTTACGTGCAGGCATTACCCATTTATGGTTTGTTACTCTGCATCCTTTTGATGATGGTAATGGCCGTATTACACGTACACTTACAGACCTTGCTCTCGCTCAAATGGATGAACAGAGCATCCGTTTGTATGCAATGTCTACTGCGATATTAAACAAACGTAAAAGTTACTATGAGGTATTAGAGCAAACCCAAAAAAATGATTCTGATATCACAAATTGGCTGATTTGGTTTCTAGACACATTGAATGATAGCCTTGAAAAAACCTTGGCGCAGATCAGTCGAACATTATTTAAAAGTCAATTTTGGCATAAACATTCAAATTCAACCCTGGGTGAAGAACAACGCAAAGTTCTAAATCGTTTATTAGACGGTGGAGAAAATGGCTTTGAACATGGTATTAGTGCTTCACAATATCAAAAGGTTGCTAAAGTCAGTAAAGCAACAGCTACTCGCCATTTATCAGACCTACTTGAGAAAGAATGTATCGTCAAATTAGAAGGTGGTGGACGTAATACACGCTATCAGATTAATACTCAGTTATAGATATTCTTAGTAATAAAAAACCCCGGCATCCTGCCGGGGTTTCTCATATTGGGTTGCTAGGTATGACTCCTGTCTTACCTCACGCTCCTGGTGCGATCTTTCTTATTCTTGTTGTTTGGAACATCCTGTTCTCTATGACTTCATCATAGGAAAATTCACCTATCCTGGACAGCCGCAAAGAACCGGAATTCACGTAAGCTCAGGCGTACAAAATAGCCTAAATTTTATCCCCAGCAATTGGGGATAGTTTTGGAACCTGAATCCGTATGAAATGGGCACTGACTGCCAAATTGATCGTTTTTTGATCAAATTTACTGGCAAAATGTTACAGATCCGCTTAAAAACTCACCAACTTATTACAAAAACCATTTTTTGTGCATTTTGTGATCAGTATTAAATTTTTAAGTTATTGATATTTAAATTAATATACAAGTGTACTTCGTATAACCGCCATTATGTTAAATACGGATATTAAAAACTTAATTAGATATGAATCTCTAGAGCTATCAATATTTTCTTTTTCCATTCAATTTACTATCTGTGATTTAACTTTTTAAATAATTTTCAACAAATTAATTCAAATTTTAGAAATAAATTATCAATTATATAAAATAGTTAGGTAGTATCAAAGATAGGGACTACGGTTGTAAGTTTTGTATGGCAATTCAACCAATGCTGCTTTTTTCAAGTCAATTGCTTATTCGCAATTTTGATTAAATAATTGGTTGGTTTTTACATTTTAAGGGATGTTATAAAGTGCTCCAAAATTTTTTTGAAAAGAGTAGGTTTTTAGTTATCATAGTTATTATAAATTGTATAATTTCATCTATTTTTTTATATTTATCAACAATATATTTACTTATAGATGCTATAACTTTTATTGTTAAAAATATATACGCAACTAATTTTGAAGTAAAAATAGTTGTTGTTAAATTTTTAAAAATCCTTGATGTTTCATTAATTGCTATTACATTTCATTTAATTTCAGCAGGTTTTTATAAATTATTTATTCAACAAGCTATTTTTACCAACAGTTCATTTCTTAAGACACTATCAATTAATAAGTTCCATGATCTAAAAGTTATTATATTACATGTATCTATTATAATTATAGTAATTCTGTTTTTAGAAGATATCGTTGTTTATGGAGGAACTTTAGCCAACTTATATGCTGGTATTTCTTCTAGTTTAGTAATATTAGCAATAATTTTTACTTGTAAGCTATTTGGTAACGATCATCACAAAGACGATGAATAACTTAGATTATAGACATACATTTAAAATTACTCTTTTCATTTATGCATTTAATTGAAGCAAAGATTAGAGATCTTAAGTTGACAAAAATAACTAATGATGCGAAAAGGTTTTTTTAGTTAACAGATGTTCACACATGCCTAGAATTGTTTCTGTACCACTTAGTTTAGAACAGCGAGAACGACTCATTTTTCTGGTCAAGCATGCAAAACATTGGCGTGAAAGGCAACGTGCCCAAACTATTCTCTGGCTTTCCGAAGGTAAA